>DBHI01000050.1 GCA_002296125.1 Anaerolineales bacterium UBA832
ATTTAGTCCATGCTTGTTTAGATAGTTTATTGTAATCTAGATAAACTGCCATCAATTGATCTTTCTTTTCTCCCAATTTGATATACTCTGGTTTTTCAGTTGCAACTTTATACCAATTAGAATGAGTACCATCTGGTTTCGTATAGTATTTCCTTGACTCGTCTCTTAATTTTTCAAGTTCGGTAAATGATTGTCCTGCATTACTATACCATTCTTCTTCATTTTGACCACGCCAATCATTTTCTTTTGCACCATAATATAACCTTTCACGATCAAGTTGTCTTTGAAGTTCTCTTATTTCTGTATATAAATTAGTATCTGTATCTGCTAATTTTAATGCGTTTTCAAGATTGGTTAACTCTGCCGACCATGCTTTATACTCTTCATCCTTCTCTAATGACTCACTCCAAATATTATCAAAATCTTGATCTGCTTCCCATAACTCCATCATTTTATCCCATATCGCATTAGTATCTGTCATGCTCTTTATAGCATCACCAATATGAAGATCAAATGCTGCATTCTTTATTCTTTCCAAGATAGCAGTTGCTGCTTTTCCTGGTAAACGTTCCACAAATTGTCTGACCGCAGCCGTAGGACCAGAAAGTAATCCACCTTTATCAGAAGCCCAAGTCCATAACCATCTAAAAGGACTCCAATCACCAGCACTTGGTGATGACATCTGACGTTTCAACCAATCTTGACCCCACAACGAACCTGGATTTGCTTCACCTTTCCCGAATGCTTCCCAAAAATTACCCCACTCTATATGATCTTCCATAACAGTTCTCCCCTTATTCCACCAATCCCCAAGACCTTGCATTACATTCCATATATTAGCAATTACTTTTCCACCTGCTACTAATGATAATGCAAACTTAAGAAGACTATCATCATGAGGTACTGGTTTATCATCGATACCTAATCCTTTCATGTAAAGATCAATATCCTTAGGATCACTAAAATCTAATCCAAGATCTTTAATCTTCTCCCAAGGATCATCCATTTTACCAGATTCGATCTTTGCAATTCTTTCATCACTAAAATTTCTTGACAGTGCTGGATCACTTAGATTTGGTTTATCTTTTGCAGCCTTTTCTAATTCTTCTGGTGGTATCTCTAATAATGAATCTGCATCTATAGGCGTATCTAAGTATTCATCTGGAGTCATACCATACTCTGCTTCAAATTGCTGTGGACTACCTTGACCATGCAGTGCTGCCTGTGCTGCATTTGTACCAACAACTGCCTCAATTCCCTTTCTTTCTTCTGGAGGAGCAACTATAGGGCCTGCACTTGCTAATGCATATCCATCACTTGGAAGATTCTCCCAACCCCATTCACCTCCCGTTGGTGCTTCTACCTTCAACTTTTGAATCATTTTAGTTTCTGCTGGAGTCAGATTAAATTTCTCTGGATACTTCTGCATCTTTAAAAGTTGTTCTCCAGTAACAAACCATCCTCTTCCATCAATATCATACATCCCACTATATGCACCAGCAAGTTCGGTTGTATCTTTAGGTAATCCCCAATAACCACCCTTGGTTTCTTGATCCCAAAATCCTCCTATGTCTATTACTTTACTGTGCTCATTCGGAATACCCCACGAAGCATTAGCAACTGATTTATTAAAAAACGTAGCAAGATCTGTAGTACCACCCTTTACACCTTTGTCAGGAAGTGGAGCATCACCAAATATATCAGTTAGTTGAGAAATAACTTTATCAGGATCACCATCGCCATATACCCCTTCCAATCTTGCTACATTTCCTATGTACTTTTGCTTTAAACCAATAAAGGCTTCACTCTTCATTGATTCTGCAGTAGGATGCTCCAAAAACTTTTGAAGTTCCTCGTACTCCTTCCTATCCATTCCCAATGATGCTGGAAAGCGAGGTTCAATTGGATGAAACTCAACATCAGATGCCTTATTTGTTACTATTGGATTGGTAGTTGCTGGTTGAAATGTTTGTGATTTATATTTATTTGGTTTTAATAAAATATTAACAGTAACATAAGCATATCCACCACTCTTTATTCCACTATAGTCACTATAATTCGTACCAAAACCATATGAATTAAATGGTATCCAACACTTAGTTGTTTTCCAAACTGCATAAGCATCATTATTTTCTTGATATCCTTTCTTGAAATTTATCATTGCCTTATAATCATCATCACTAACACCTCTATAACTCTGAAACATACCTCTATCATTATCATTAATAATATTACCATCGTCATCTAAATCTCCACCTACAAATTGAGTTCCACCAGAAATACTTGGTTGAGCTAATTGAAAATATTTGTTGTCTGGTCCAATAGTACCTATCGAGGTTCCATTTAAAGTATAACTATGTTTTACATATCCAACATAATCACCATCAGTTGGACCTCCAGTAAGACCATCATAACTAGACAAATCTGCTGTCGCTACTACTGGACGATTAGCTAAACCATTTAAAGTATCTGAATTTCTTAGATGAGACATATCTCTCCATGCATCATCATTATCCCAAGTAGAAGGATCACCGTCTACTCCACTTCCAGGATTACCATTTCTCTGAGTTTCAGTAGCAGTACCAGCTCTAAATCCAATTGAATTATCTGGCATATCAGATATAACTTCTGGTATTGCAGGAACATGCATTACCTTTGTTGCATATAACGTTCCACTACTATTGGCAGGAGCATTCTCAGAAACAACAACTCCTGTCTTCTCCAAATCTTTATTCAGTAATTTAACCTTCTCATCAATAGAACGAGAGGGTTTGCGATATTTCTTTGCTCTACTAAAGATACTCATTATATTACTTTTTTAGATATTTATTCTTCCACTACAACTGCACCAACAAACCCACCATTCTTTCCATCAGTATTCAGAATTTTATTATCTGCGGTAGCTTTGTTCACATAGGTTTTT
>DBHI01000133.1 GCA_002296125.1 Anaerolineales bacterium UBA832
TACAATAGATTAAGGGCAGAAGTGTATGTTAATAATAAACTTGATGAGATACGTGAGAAATTACAACAGCTAGTAGTTAAAGTGAAAGATCTAGAAGTAGGTGGTTTAGATCCGGATGAAATACTTGACTTGAGCAATGATTTTGACCAAGTTATTGAGTTAGTAGGATTGCGATCTGAAGTAGAGACTGGGCGAGGATGGAAAAAAATAAAATTGTTAGAAAATGAGAATGCCGATCAATCATCACTGATTTTTCTTCTAAGATCTTGGCTTGAGATTTGGATGACAGATCCTAATTTGTATCCTGAAGACAGGGACATTTTGGATTCGGAATGGAATCAAAAAATTCGATTTTTTTCCAATCGAATAGCGAATCTTTACGATATTATCCACGATCCAAGTGGACAAGAAACACGAGTAGATGATCATATTATTGATTTGATTAGGTGGCTAGATGAAAGTTTTAAGCGAACACAAGTGATGTGGCAAGAACCTCAGGTCTGGTTAACTTCGTTTAATAGTACGTTTATAGGTTTTAATATCAGATATTATGTTGATAACATACGTTTAGAGCATTGGCGACGACCTTGGAGGGTTGAGAGTGAGCTAACAAAAGATGTACTCCGTAGATTTAAGGTAGAAGGAGTTAAGTTGCCAAAAGCTATGTACAGATCTGGTGATGAAAAAACACAACCAGGAGTATTTATTACTTAATTGCTGTATGTGTGCTGTGGTAAGGAATGTGTCTGAAAACTATATAAAAAATATGTTGATTGTTTAGTTGTATTCGTGTCAGCCTTAGTCATAAGTAGGCTTATTTAAAGAATTTATTTTTAATTCGTTTATATATTTCGTTTATTAGTACACGGCCAGGTACTTTTTTAAGATTATATGTTGGGATATATGAATAAGATGGTGGATCTTTAATGTACATACGATTAAATCCATAGTGTTGATGTTTGATAGACATATAATCGCCCTGATAAGGTATTCTAAATGATTTGTCTTGATGTTTTTTCATTACGGCATAAACAGAAACTCCATCAATGGTTGATTTATCTATAGCACTCAATAGTTTGCTATGTAACGGTATATGAAACTGATGGTTGGTTCCGTTCATAGTTTGTGTTCCGGGAGAAATAACGTATGAGGTATAGAGTATTGAATATTGGTTTGCTGCGGCTATACTCTCAAAGAACTTCTTATCATAAAGAAAATAACCATTACCTCCCCAAAGAGTTTGAGAAATTATGATTAGTCCTCCGGGTTTACATAATTTGTGAATTGTTTGATAAGCTTCAGCAATGTTAAATGCATGTTCACATGATCCGTGATCTGTCACAAGATCAAATTGATTGTAAAGAGTAGTATCTTTAAGTGGTAGGTTGTAGTCGTGTGAAATAGAACCATGTTCATTATTTATGTCTATACTAGAATATTTGTTGATTCCTAGAAGCTTGTAGAATGGTTTAGCGCTGCATCTTGGTTGTCCTGGCCAGTTTTCTAGTATATGGAACGGACTAGTGTCATAGTTTGTAATACATGCTGTATTAAGTAGTTGTTCAAAATCAGCTAATTTTACATGTAGTTCTTGAGACCCCATTTCTATAACACTTTTTGTGTTGTCTAAATGACCTTGTTGCCATAGTTCTAGCATGTTTTGAATAGTTGCTAAACCTAGTCCCATTTAATGACCTTCTCGTAAATTTGTGTAAAAGTGTTATTCGTATAATGTATCATATATTATTTAAAAGATAGAGAGTGTGAGAAAAAGTCTATCAGTTTTTTCTTGTAAGCAATAGATTCACCCCATATTGCGTCTACATGAGCTCTGTTGTCTACATACCATGCAGTAACATTACCTTTATTGTTTATTATTCTCTGTTCAAATCTTTGTGAATGTACTATAGAAACTCGAGGGTCTTTCTTACCATGTGTGAGGAATACAGGTCTGTCATTAGCAGAGTCTGCAGCCTCCATAGGTGATCGCTCATCTAATTTTACACCAACTAACCATCCTCCTACAGTGATTGCAGCTTGTGAGAAGATGCTTGGATAACCAAGACGTTTCAATTCGTTTCTAACTACTAGAGGAAAATCTAATACAGCACTATCAAGCCATAGAGCGGTTATTCCTGGTTCTTCCGCAAAAGCAATTGCGGCACCACCTCCGGCCGAAAATGCTGACATACCGATTTGTCCGGATCGGTAACTTTTGTCAGATACTAGCCAGTCATAAGCTCCTAAAAGATCGTTATACTCGATCTGACCAACTGCAAAGTAGTCGCCAACTACGTCGCTTTCTCCATAATTTCTAAGATCAAACGACAGCGAATTAATACCCCCTTCAGTCAAATATCCTTGCATTAGTAACATTTCAGGCTTACATTTTCCGTTTGTTGGCATTCCATGAGTTTGAATTACAACTGGGGCTAATGGATCAACTTCAATGTACCAACCTTTAAGCGTTATGTTGGGTTCATTGCGAGGATGAAAAGATACTTCTTCATATTCTGGTATTTGATAAGGCGTAATATCAAAATCACGTCTAATTCTAATCCGTTCTTGTGCCGAAGGCCATGGTTCAAAACTAGACCAATCGTCATTGGGAGACCAGTTCGAAGGGGTGTTACCTGACCACAAACCACAACCAGGTTTTGCAGCAATTGCTTGTGATGCAATCACATAACCAATACCGAGATATAAAACCAATAATATTGAAATTGTGCTAATAGATATAATAATAAGTTTTTTATTGTATTTCATCATATAAGCATATATTATAGCTTAGTCTATTGTGAGAAAGATTATATCAGAAGCGACTATACAGATAACAAATGGTGTTGTTCTTAATTCGGTAGTTAAGTAAAATACAAGAGACGGTGACAATAATATTGTTTTGAAAATATTTTCAGAGTTTCTACAAAGTGTTTTTAGGTAGTATGTTATGCACAAAATTGACAATCGTGAATATGTGTTAGACCAAATTAAAGAATTTGTGTCCTTTAAGGTCTCTGAAAGACAAAGTTTGTTAGCAGTGTTTTTGGTGGGTTCAATAGCACGAGCTGATTCAAAATGGGTTGATGTTACTGATATTGACATTGTGTTTGTTGACTCAGATCCTTCACCATATCCGGAGCCTTGTATTTGGTGGCAGGAATCATTGTTAATTGATATGCATTACTCAAAACCTGACGATTATGATGATAAAATGTCTATACGTACAGACGCAAGTTGTTCACAAGACCTTTATGATGCAGTACCTTTATATGACACAAAAAATTATTTTGCACTTTTACAAGCTTATGTAAGAGGACAATTTGATACTGCAGAAAATGTACATGCACGTGCGGCTGATGCCTTACGTAGAGCCTATTTGCATTATGAGAACATAGTTAAGTGTTTAGATAATCCAGTACCTATACCAATTGATCCCCTGCTTGTAAAAAGTTTACATAAATCTGTTGAGTGGATAATTGTGGCTGTTTTGACGCTTTCATATAAACCAAAATATGGTAGACGAAGCGTTTTGGCTTTTAATGATAGTCTTGTAAACAATGATGCAAGTGATGTAATTCAACTATTTGAAAAAACTATGGGATTTCAGAATATTAATGAGGTTGATATAGATGGCTTGAGACAAATTTGGCTGAAGTGTTTTAGAGCAGCCGGTATTTTCCATGAAGGAAACTGGAGAATAGACAGTTGTGTGCATCCCTTTAAAGAAGATTATTATTTAGAAGGATTTAAGTCCCTTGCTGAGGAAGGTCATTCACGTGAGTCTTTACTGTTAATGGAATATACCTTTGCTTCAGCGTTTAACCAGATAATTACTTTTGCTCCAGCTGAAGATGCTATAAAGTATATAGTTAATTATAAACATTGGATGCAAATTACGGGTAAAGGAAATGATACACAATTTGTAGAATGTATTGATAATTTGACAGCTTTGTTACATAAAGTGGAGGCAATGACAAATGGATTTGCCGAAGAAGGTGGAGTCGTATGAAAATTAAGTTGAAGAGGTGAGGATTATATGCGGGTGATAGTTAGGCGGTCTTATGACGATTTTGTGCTTATGAAAGATGATTGGCACAAACTATTAAATGACAGTGTAGTGGCAACGCCATTTCAGACGTTTGAATTTCAGCAAGAATGGTGGCAAAACTTTGGCACTGGCGAATTGTTATTAGTTTGCGTATATGAGGGAGAGAAATTAATAGGTTTATCTAGTATGTACGTAGATGAAAGCAATGTATTAAGATGGCTTGGAGGTGAAGACATTGTAGATTATCAAGATGTAATTGTTAGTAAAGCAAATAGCGATTTAGTTGTTGCGCATGTGTTGGATTGTCTATCAAGCCTTGAGTTAGATGAGTGGCAACAAGCCGAGTTAGTTAACATTCCCGAATGGAGTAATACATTCTCTCAGTTTAAAAAATTGGCGACCACAAAAGGATGGACAGTTTCATGTTCTCTAGATGTAGTTTGTCCTCAATTAGATTTGCCAGACAGTTTTGAGTCGTATTTGGGGCAATTAAGTGGAAAACAAAGACGTGAAATCCGAAGGAAACTGAGGAGATTAAATTCTGAGGATGTAAGTACGATTTTTGTTACGGAAAGTTGTGCTGATACTAGCTCGGTTCAAGATTTTGTTGCTTTGATGGAGGTAAGTAGTGAGGCTAAATCAGATTTTCTTAGTGGTGGAATGAAAGATAGATTTATAAACATTTTAAAGGTTATGCAGAAAGTTGGTTTGTTACAATTTTGTTTTCTAAAATTGAACAACAAAAATCTAGCAACATATGCTTATTTTAGTATGAATGATACATTGTATTTATATAATTCAGGATATAATCCTAGTGAATATGCCTCTTTGTCTCCTGGGTGGGTATTGCTAGCTAAACTGTTTGAGCATGCTATTAATACAGGTCATAAAAGATTTGATTTTATGAGAGGTAATGAAGGCTACAAATATAAATTTGGCGGTATTGATCAGCAATTAGTACGAATTATGATAGATCGAGAATAACAATGTTTTATTGAATAGTTACTATTCAAGTATGATGGATGCAGCTTTTTGTCCAAGTTCTATAGCAAAATTAGTTCCTCTATCCCATGGGTATATTTGACTCATGCTAGCCAGAAACAGATTTTCAATAGGTGTTTGTAAATCTATCGTGTTGTGTGAAGATTGCATGGATGGTATTGGTTGAGCATAAGGGGTTCTAAACACCCATGATTTGTTTATCCATTGTTTCCTAAAGTTTTTGTTGAAGCGATTTAATGCAGGCAAATATTTATTTAACAATTCTTCATCGGATATTGTGAAATTAATATGATCGGTTTCTAGATACTCTCCACAATAGATTATATGTTCATTATTAAAATGAGATTTGGAAACAAAGTTAGTGTGTTCTACTAGAGCAAGAAATGGAAAATTAGCAGTAGAAGGTAAGTTAAACCAATAATGCTTAGTTAGAGGATGTTTAAGAGATAGGACAGCTACAATTGCACCTAGGCTTTTTTGATTATGTAATCTATTAGAATAATTAGTGGAAAAAGGAGGTGCAATTTGTAAAAGTTGTTTCGGTGAGCATGTAGCTATACATTTGTCAAAAGTTGTTTTGGAAACATTTGTGAACAAAGTTAGTTGTGAGTTTGGAGATACAGTTATATTTTTTATTTTTTCATTCATTTTAATTGTTGCACCTTGCTGCTTGACTCTGTTTGCAAGAAGATTAAGGAACATTTGAAAACCTCCTTGAAAAGTTCCTAGTTGAGTTGTTCGGCTGTGTATACGAGCCCATAACCAAGACATAGGTATACTATTGAAATGTTTACCAAACTTTGCTTTTAAGAGAGGTTCCCACATGGTTTGGTATACTTCTAGTCCCGCCCATGTTTTCATCCAATTTGCAGCACTTACATTTTCAAGGTTGCGCCAGTTTTTTGTTGATTTTAAGTATGCTGTTGTTAGTCCGAAGCGAAGCTTGTTTAAACCCCATCCTAACCCAGGAAATTTAAGAGCAGTAAGTGGGGAGTCTAATGGGTAAAATTGGTCGTGGTAATACATCATAGTACTAGGACGATTAAATATTATTTTTTCTTCGCAATTTAATTCTTTGGCTAAATCTAACACATGTTGATCAGAAGCAAACCAATGATGATAAAAACGTTCTAGATACCAATCCCAATTGTGTTCCTTGAAACCTGAAGCCAAGCCGCCAATATTTGATGCTCCATCAAACAGAGTTACATTGTGTCCAGATTTGCTGAGATTATACGCTGCCGATAATCCGGTTAACCCTGTACCAATAATAGCAATCTTCATAGGATGATTTAATTTAGGAAATATATAACATAAAATATGTTTGATTATACAACAATAGTGTACACAAACTTTTGAAGGAATTTACAATTTTAATATGTGAGTCATTAGAACTAACGCTACGAATATATCAAATAATAGCGGGTTCAGGTAACATTTTGTCTAGCAAACGTTCTAAAGCCATTGTGTGACTACATACTTGTCTAATTGAAAAAAATTCACAATCACAGCTTAAATGACCGTGTGTGCAAGTGACAGTGTGATCATTGTTGTCACCGTCAAAATTTATGGTGAAATTATTGAATTCAAACCTTTCTGGTTCTTCAGCATATCTTTTAGATTTTTCTATTTTGCCGACCATTCCATGATCCATGAGAATCTCCTGTGAAATATTTAAACAAAAAACGCACGCGTACATGTAAAGAGAGTTGCGAGCGTTATTCTAATTTTTTGTATATTATTTAGCATTGAAGATTTATTAAACACCCTATGAAACACTAGATTGTTTATCATAAAAACATTCTATGTAAGTATATATCTTTACTGAAAAATAGTCAACAAAAGTTTGTGAAACATCGTTTGATATTAGTTGTTTGTAATATTTATCCAGTGTTTTTGTTTGTAGTATTCAAAAGCTAATATTTCTTTGACAACATTTCTACTTCGGTATAGATTGTTTCTGCTTGGTAAAATAGCTGTAATGCCTGGTTTCACATGTTTAGACGGATGCATAGAGATCGATGGAATGTGATTGATTTGTTGACTATTAAATGTTGCTGTTGCTCGCCTCATATGAGTTGGACTAGTGATTAGAATAACTTTGTCTATTTGGCGGTTCTCTAGAATTTGTTTTACATTTACAGATTGCTCATATGTATTTTGAGATTGTGACTCTATTATGATAATTTGATCATTTATATTTGAATCAATCAGTTCTTTTTGCATTATTAAGGATTCAGGGATTGACAATGTGTGTTTATCACCTATACCACCAGACAAAATTATAGGAAGGTTAGGGAACATAGAATGGATTCGTAGAGTTTCTATTACTCTAAATGAGGTTGGTATTGACATGCTATGTATTGCTATCAAGTCAGAATTAGTGGTGTGAGCCCCACCACTAAGAACTACTATTCCTTGAGCATCTATACTAGATTGTTCTTGTGTTAAAGGTGAGAATTTCTTTATTAATTGAAGTTCTAACCAATTAGCACCAAGTTGTGTGCTAAAAATCCAATAAACAGCTAAAATAAATGTTAGCAATATTCTTCCGTAACTTTGCAGGCGTTTGTTACCATATAGTAGTATTGTGCTTAATGCACATACTATCAATAGTAACCCTAGGGAGCCAGGAATAAATAGGTCTATCATTCGTGATTGCTGATTTGTAATTGCTAATATATATTAGCATATTATTAGGTGTGCTACTTATGTGATATTTCGCGATTAGGTGGTAAAATTTGTACAATTATTGTGGTGTTAATATGTCTATTAAAGACACTAAGATTGATACAAACCAATTGAAATTGAACGTGAAATCTTTGAAGAGACGACCTTCATGGATTAAGATTAGTGCTCCTGGTGGAGAAAAGTATAATGATCTCATTGGTTTAATGAGATCAAAAAACTTGCATACAGTTTGTGAAGAGGCACAATGTCCTAATATAGGAGAATGCTGGGGTGCAGGTACTGCGACTTTTATGATGATGGGAAAGATATGTACACGCTCCTGTGGTTTTTGTGATGTGATGACTGGACGACCTAGTCCTTTAGATTGGAATGAGCCTCATCGGATAGCTTTAGCAGTTAAAGAAATGAATTTAAACCATGCTGTAATTACTAGCGTGAATCGAGATGAGCTGAGTGATGGTGGCGCACCATTGTTTGCAAGAGTTATTCAGGAAATCAGGGAACATCAGCCAGGATGCTCAATAGAGGTTTTGATACCGGATTTTAAAGGATCTTTGTCTTCTTTAAAAACAGTCATGGATGCTAGACCAGAAATATTGAATCATAATGTGGAAACAGTACAAAGATTATTTAAGAAAGTACAACCTCAGGATGATTATGAATGGGCTAAAACAGTGTTAATTAATGCAAAAAATATGGACAAGGATGTTTTGACTAAAACAGGCATAATGGTTGGTTTGGGAGAGACAATAACTGAAATTAAAGATACTATTTCAGAAATAAGAAGTTGGGGAGTAAACATTTTAACTGTTGGTCAATATTTGCAGCCGTCAAGAAAACATTTGCCGATTGAAAGATATTACACAATAGATGAATTTAATGAAATCAAGTTGTATGCGAAAGAATGTTTGAGATTTGATTGGGTTGAATGTGCTCCGTTGGTACGCTCTAGTTATCGTGCGGAGCGTCAGGTTCGTGCATTAAGTACGTTGTATAAGAAATTATACTAGCCACTATCAGTCAGTAATTTTTGTTATGAAGTGACGATTGACTGATCACCTATTATTAATGATTTTGCTTGATTCTTTACGATTGTGTGTTGACCAATCAAAGATTGAGAAATTAAGGAATTTTCAATGGTTGAATTTTCTTCAATAATTGTATTTTTAATAATAGAAGAATTAATTTTGCAGTTTGCGCCGATGGTAGCATATGGACCAACAACTGAATTTGTAATTGTTGTACTGGGGTGGATGTTTACAGGAGGCACTATAGTATATTCATTGCTTCTGAACATATGGCTAGTGTCGTGCCCATTGTTGAGCAGGTACTTGTTTGTCAATAAAAGGCTATCAGGTTTTCCACAATCTAACCATACATCTACTTCGTAAGTTGTCATTTTTAATCCGTTCTTTAACAAGATTTGAATTGCATCAGCAAGATAATATTCGCCTTTAGTTTCAATATTGTTGTTGACTTGTGTTTCAATTGCATCCATTAGGCTTTGACCATCACGCAAGAAATAAAATCCTACAATAGCTAATTTGTGTTCCATAGTAGAGGGTTTTTCGATGATTTGTGTTACATTCCCGGTTTTGTCAGTAATGGCAACGCCAAATCGTCTAGGGTCTTTGACTTCTTTGACCCAAGTAATTGCATCTTGATTAGCATCTTGTAGTTGGGTTAAATCTGTTTTGACTAGTGTGTCAGCAAACCCAATTAGTACTGGTCCATTTATAAAGTTTTTTGCTAGCAGTATGGCTGGTGATTGTCCGTTAAGATGTTTTTGCTCAACAAATTGTGCTTTTATATTAGGGTAAGTAGATGTAATGTAAGATTGAATTTGATCACCCATGTATCCTATAATAAAAATAAATTCTTCTATATCTAGATCTTTGAACATGTTTAGGACATGACCTAATACAGGTTGACCGGCAGTATTTAATAATGCTTTTGGTCTACTATAGGTATGCGGCCTTAATCTACTGCCAAATCCTGCTAGAGGAATGATAAGTTTCATTTTTTGTTCTCCAAGCTGGGATGAAATTGACGCCAGTTTAGTGTTTGTTGATATATGTGTGCTACATTGAAGAGTTTTTGATCAGAAAATTTAGGTCCTAACATTTGTACACCTATTGGTAGTCCAATTTTATCAAATCCACAAGGAATTGATATTCCTGGTAGACCTGCAAGATTTGCTGACAATGTAAATACATCCGACAAATACATTTGTAATGGATTGTTAATTTTAGCACCAATTTTAAATGCTGTAGTAGGTGTCACAGGACCAACAATTAGATCTACTTTTGAAAATGCTTCCGAGAAATCTTCAGATATTAAAGAGCGTATTTTTTGTGCATTCAGGTAATAATCATCATAGTAACCAGTAGAAAGTGCGTACGTGCCAAGCATGATACGTCTTTTTACTTCTTTTCCTAGACCATTGCTTCTAGTATTAATATATGTGTCCATTAAGGTCGTGTCATTTGATCTAAACCCATATCTTATTCCATCGTATCTAGCAAGGTTAGCAGATGCTTCTGCATTTGCTATCAGGTAATATGATTCTAGGGCATATTGATTGTGTGGTAAATGGATAGGTATTATGTTTGCGCCTAAATTCTTAATGGTTTCTAAGACATTCATTATATTGAGTTTAACTTCGGGCTGTATATTTTGATTAAACTGAGTTTCATCTACGCCTATGGTAATTCCATTTAGATTGTTGCAATCAGATAAATTGGTAAAATAACTAGCATTTTTATGTACGTAGGAAGTGAGATCGTGTGGGTCATGACCACAAATTGCTTGATGTAATGCTGCACTATCTTCTACTGTTTTAGTAATTGTACCAATTTGATCAAATGATGATCCAAATGCAATAAGTCCTGACCTAGATACACCGCCATATGTTGGTTTGAACCCTACAACACCACACATGGCTGCAGGTTGTCTGACACTTCCACCTGTATCTGTACCAAGTGCTCCATAAACCATTTGAGATGATACAGACGCAGCACTTCCACCTGATGATCCTCCAGGTACGTGTTCAATATTCCAGGGGTTGTGTGTTGGTCCAAATATGGATGTCTCTGTAGAAGAACCCATAGCAAACTCATCTGTATTAGTTTTTCCGATTAATACAGCACCTGCATTTCTTAGATGTGCTACAGCTGTGGCATCGTAATGGGAGACAAAGTTTTGTAGCATTTTTGATCCAGCAGAAGTAATAGTATCTGACATGCACAAGACATCTTTTATAGCTATTGGTACTCCATTTATCATTGAAGGTTTGATTTTGGTGTTTCCTTTTCTCCAATTCAACCAAGCTTTATCAGCTGTATAAGCTTGTTGTATAGCCATATCTGAATATACCGAAATGAAAGCATTAATGCTGTTATCAAACGATTCTATTTGGTTTAAACAAGCTTCTGTTAACTCAACACTTGTTATTTCACCATTACTTAGTAACTTAGAGATGTTGGTTATAGTTTGATGATTAAGATTCACGTTATTTGCTTATATAAAATTAGAATTTTGTTTTTGGTGGTGGCACAATAAAGTGGTTATTTTTTACTTGTTTGGAGTTACAAAAAAGTTGTTCAGATGTAAAGGTATCAGTAACTGTGTCTTTTCTAGATATAAAAATGTTTTCCAATGAAGGGTCAGTTATTTGTGTTTTTGACAAATCCAATGTTTTAATACGATTTACATAATTTAAAATTGTAGTGAAATCTTCGGCGAATTCTAAGCTTTCTTGTGTGGTTAGAGTTATTCTAGCTAAATGTGCTATTCGTTTTATTTCTTCAACAAGATAAGTTTTTGTCATGATAGAGTTTTCTAGAAAACCTTCTTTTTTTGTTATATAGGAGTTGCTTTATCTCTCATTTAGAGTGATTTTGTTTTACAAAGATTTCTATCTCTTTAAGGGTTGCTAATCCATTTCGTGCACCAGCTTGCGTACATGATATCGACGCTGCGGCTGATCCAAATATACAGGCTTTTTTTAGTGACCAATTTAACGCTATATGAGTATATAAGAATGTAGCATGATAAGCATCTCCAGCACCGATAGAATCTACCATGTTTGTAGGAAATGCATCAACTTTGAATTTTTGTTGTTGGTTTGCTAATAATGACCCTTGTGATCCTTGAGTGATTATGAGAGTCATATGGGGAAATTTATGTAGTAAGGAATCTATTGCAGTAATAAGGTCTTTATGTGGACTCCACATTAGAAAGTTTTCTTCGTCAGCAAATAAATAGTCAGATAAATGAATCATTTGATTTATGTTTTTGTCATGTTTTGGTATGTTTACATGCTCAGGAGCCATCTGTAGATCATATGCTATAGGGATACCGAAGCTTTTAGCTCGTTTAGAAACAGCAATTGCTGTATCAGCTGGATCCATATCAGTGAAGAATACTTTCGCAGATTGTAGGAGAGAGTCGGGAACCTCCTCAGGCTTGATTTGCAATTCATGAGGTAGTGTTATGACTAGCCCAGCTCGTTTTAGGTCATCAGTGACCATTAGTACAGTTAGTTGAGAAAGTGTGTTATTTCGTTTAAATAGATAGTCAACATTTACTCCTGCTTTTACTAAATCTTCTACCATTTTGTTTCCTACACCATCAGTTCCTGTAGCTGTTACTAGTGCGACCTTGCCACCTAGTTTTGCTACGGCATGGGCAACATTGCCACTCATACCTCCACTAGTCCACAATTGTTGATCAGTATGTATTCCATCACTAGCACCAGGGTATCGATCAACCCATGAGAGCAGCTCGCGAGTGCTACATCCTAATGCAACTAGGTCAAAATCTTTGTCAAATGACATAAATAGTTTACCTACCTGTCAAACCAACCTTCTAGCATGCTAGTGTAAATTATCTTTTGCAGAAAGTCCATAGGACCTCGTTCGGGTGGTCTGTCAGGATTGCGTTGTTTTGATACCGCTGTAAAGTATGCAAAAAGCTGTAGAGGTATCCATGAAACTATTGGTCCAAACATTTCACTATGATTAGGAACTGTATAATATTTTGTATCTAAATCAGACCACAATTCTTTATCTTGATTAGGACCAATGACGATTATTTTGCCACGATTATTTTTTATATGCTGACAAACCAGACGATCTCTTTCACCTATTTCACCTGGTCTGGTGATTATGAACACAGGATCATCTTTTTGCAGAGATAAGGCATGAAGGTGAGCATATTCTTCTAGATTAGTTGCTTCTGATCGGCTTTGACTAGTTTCTTTCATTTTGGCAGCAGCTAGTTGAGCTGTAGACCAGTTAGGACCAGAGCCTATAAAAGTATATATTGGTGCATTAGACATTTCGTTTGCTAATGATTGCATTTGCGATTCTAATTTAAGGGATTCATTAATTGCATCAGGAACATCGTTGTATAGCTCATGTCTGAGTGTATCAATTTCTTGATTAGGTATCGATTTTTTTGCTTCAGCCAGATGTAATGCTAGTGCATATAAATTTGCAGAGGCAGTAGTAGTTTGTTTTGTTGGGAACGAGTCTGACCATCCAGCTTGAGTGTGTATAACTTCGTTTGTTTCATCAGTAATTGGACTAGGATTTAAGTTGGTTAATGAGAAGCGAGGCGCACCTTTAGCAGCAGCTAATCGGGCAGCGTCTATTACTTTAACTGTTTTACCTGATGAAGAAATCAGAATAACCAAGGTGTTTTCATTTACAAGGTTGTGACGATAGCTAGCGAATTCGGCAGCTTCAATTGACTCAGCAGGCATCTCTGACCATTGTTCAAAAGCATAAGCTGCTCCTATTCCTAGCATATAAGGATCACCACACCCAACCATAATAACACGGTCAATTTTGTTATGATAGCGTTGAGCAATGTTTTTTAGGTTTGCATCAGCATGTTGGAGACTTTCTTTTATTTTGTTAGGTTGTTCTCTGATTTCTTTGATAAATTCATATTCCTTTGTCATAATTTTACTCCTGATAGTTTTGTGATTGTGTTAATTAGCAATAGGATAGCTCTAATATTATAAGCGTTTGTTGAGTTTTATTTCTCCATTAAGTATGTCTTGAACACTACCATTATCTAGTCTAATTTGCAATATGCCATTGTTGGATATGCCTAAAGCTATTCCTGTTATTGTATTATTGTTTGAAGTAGTTATTTTAATGTGCTTATTTTTCCATAACATTCTTTGATTCCATTGATGGATTAGATTAAGGCAGTTTGCATTTGTATAAAGTTTTGCTAAATTGTGTACGAGTGTATGCAGGACAGTTACTCTGTTAAGTTTTTTACCAATGATATTGGCTATACAGGATACAGGATAGGAGAAATCAATGTTTGAGGGTGGTGACGAGTTAATGTTTATTCCTATTCCAATTACTATCCATTGAGGATTTAATGACTGAAAGGTAGATTCTACTAGAATTCCAGCGACCTTCTTCTGGTTAATCCAGATATCATTAGGCCATTTAATTTGGGTGGTAATTTTACATGATTTTTCAATAGCTAATGCAGTTGCCACTCCAGCCATAATTGTGTGAAGCCAGGGTTTGTTAGCAAAGATTTTTGGCCGCAAGATGAAACTGACTGCTAGATTATTGTTTTTGGTTGTATACCATTTGCGATTATATCTGCCACGACCTGCTGTTTGTTGATTTGCAATGACTATTGTTCCTTCAGGTGCTCCTTTGTTTGCTAAGGATTTTGCTTTGTCATTCGTGGAGCCAATAGTATCGTAAAAATATATAGTATGGCCTATGGCTTCATTAGCTAATACTTGCTGAATTTCGTTTTTGGTAAATTTGTAGTGACACATAACTTATATATTCTAATAGTCAATAGATTTACGTCAACATTAATTTAGTTTGGTAAAATCATAGATATGAAGAGTTTATGGGCTCCATGGCGTAAGAAATACTTAAAGCAAAACCAGGATTTAGCAGATGGTTGTTTGTTTTGTGACAACCTGCAAGAAGATTTATCACTAGACAATTTGGTTGTATATAAAGCTGAAAATGCTGGAGTGATGTTAAATAAATTTCCGTACAACAATGGTCATGTGTTAGTGGTTCCATACATGCACACTTCCTCTTTAGAGGATTTACCCAATCATGTGATAATGGAATTAGTTGTTTTGAACAAATTAGTAATACGGTGTTTAAGAACCTTGTATAATCCAGAAGGTTTTAACGTTGGTATGAACATCGGAAAAGCTGCTGGTGCAGGTATTCCAGATCATTTACATATGCATATATTACCTCGTTGGTCTCATGACACTAACTTTGTTACTACTATTGCGGAATTGAGAGTTATTCCTGAAGAAATGAAAAACACTTATTATCATCTGCAACAGATGATGGAGAACAATGATCTAATTAGATAGTTGTTTATGGTGTGTTATGAACCACTCTTTAATTTGTTTATTGGATTTACCATTTGCTGCACTCTGCGCACATTTTTTTGCTGCTTTTAGGTTGTAGGAGGTTGTGGAGTTATTAAGGCACCACTTAATGTTTGTTTTTTGTGTATATGTTAATACATTTTCCCATAGTTTTTTGTGTTTAATACTTTGTCCAGATTGAGATTTCCAGTTGCGTTTCTTCCATAGGGACAGCCATTCATTAGCGCCTTGATACAAGTATTTAGATGAGGTGTGTATATTGATCTGTTTATTAAAGTCAATGTGTTGGAGTGCTTGAAGAACGCACCACAATTGCAGTTTGTTAGCTGTAGTATCTTTTTGTTGACCTGCAAGGATTTTTGACTGGTTTTCATTAATTATTATGGCTGCCCAACCTCCTGGTCCATTAGGATTTATATAAGACGCACCAATAAATATATTTAATCCTTTAGAGTTCGTACTAGATTGTTTGTATACTATCGAAGATCGTGCAATTGAATCTACTAAGTTGTTAAAGTAGTTATCAGAGTGACCTTTAACCCACTTCCAGTTTATTTGATGCAAATCAATCACGTTAATGAGTTTTTTCCATAGGTCTTGATTTGCAACGGGTTGCTTTTTGCTGTTTTTCCAATTGTTTGATTTCCATTTTGCAATCCATTCAGTAATGCCTTTTTGTACATATTTTGAATCAGTATGTAATGTTATCTTACAATTTGGTTTGAGGTAAGATAATGCATTAATTACAGCAAGCAACTCCATTCTGTTGTTAGTAGTATTTAGTTCACTACCTTGCAATTGTTTTTGTTGAGAATCAATTATAATGATAGCCGCCCATCCACCAGGACCTGGGTTTGGATCACACGCACCATCTGTATATATACTGACGTCACTTTTACCAGTCGAATTGTTTTGCATATTAAGTAATGGTTTTTAGTATCAGTATTTCGCTAGTTAATTGTTAGTATTAATAAATCCAATAGATTGTTCAGTTTCTGACACCATTATTACATTGAGAGTGTGATGCTTGTTATGCTCTGTAATATTATATATTTTAATTTGGTCATTGAAACGAGAGTCTTTTGGACAAATGGTACTGAGCATATTTGTATAGTTCGAAGATAGAGAATCGCTAATAAAACTTCCTTCAGCTTTTAGATTAATTGCTAATGTATAAATATCGGCTTCTACTAGATCTTGAAAGAAATGAGTACCGTATGATGGTTCAGTACTTTTTGCTTTTGTCTCGGGCATTACTTCAATAAGCATTTTGGAGTTGTGTACATCTGCATATGTAACTTTTACTCCGAGATCTGGATTGTTACTTCCCCATCTATATGGTCCTATTAAGATAAAATTTTCATCTTGAAGAATATGGTTAATTCTACCTATGACTCTCGCTAAATTTGTTTTGGAGCTGTAGCTTGACATTGTGTCATATTGCTTGATAGGAATATATACTATCCATTTTATGTTTTTTATATGCGCATCTCTTACGATACCTTTAGATTTAAAAATAACAGAAGATTTATCAATGTAAGAAGGAATTTTGGGAGGATTATTGGTAATACGGAGACTTTGTGGTCTACATTGTACCAAGCATAAAGAGATTTGCGGTTTGTCATATTCATATTCTATCTTAGCTGTGAATTCTACATCTACAGGTGAACCATAGTGTGTGGATAAATATTGCAACATCTTTTTCATTTTTGTAGTGAAATCAGTCCTCTTGATCAATTCTGTGAATGTCAACACCAATGAATCGGATTCAATTCCAGGATTATTGACAATAATGTTCGATAGATAGTTATCAGTTTTTTTTTCAGCTATTAATCTTAGCCATTTCAAATTCCCATTTAGTGAACTACTAATAAGTTTTGTTTGGAATTTATTGGACTTGAGGTTAATTAGGTCTATTTTTTTCTGTGAATAATGGATTATTGAGTTTGTGTTTGACTCTGGTCTAATATTAGGATGGCTCATAGCAATCATCCGAGCATAATCCGTTGTTTGGTTTACCGCTCGAGTTCCTAAGCCATATACTAACCGTACTAAACCTTGGTCAGGATCTATTCGAGGTGTCCATCGGTATTGATTTTTGCTGAATGCTACACCTGCAATTGGAGGATAAAAGTAGTCACCATATTGTTCGCCATCTACTACTTGTATAAGAATTGCCATGCGTTCATCATAATCTAGTAGGCCCATTTTTTTGCGATAAATCAGTGCATCTGGACTGTATACACTAGCATAGATTTTACTTATTGCTTGAGAAAGCTCGTACAGATTATCATCTGTTTCTGCTTGATTGCCACAAAAATAGCTATCATATTTTCCAGCAAATGATGTGCCATACGAATCTTCTAGTAGGCTGGATGACCTGACAATGATCGGTTGTTTATGGTGTTTTATAAGTAATTGTTTCAATTCATTTTGTATTGTGTTTGGTAAATTACCTTGGCTGAAGTCGCGTTTAATTTTAGGAAATAGTTTGTTAATTTCTTCAGGTGATCTATATTTTTGATTCATTACCCAACTTAGATTATTAATGTCTTTAAATTGTTCAAAAACATCTGTGGCGATAAAGTATGATAGAGGTGTTCTTACATCTCTTGTAGGAGAATCATGACTTTGCATCATGATTTTGGCGAGTTCAATCCCTGCTGCTTTACCACCAATTTTGCCAGTACCATATCGCCTATTAAGTATATGAAACAAATCAGATATTTTAAACCAGTTTTTTGCGGTTCCAATAAACTCAAGTCTGTCACTCAGGATGGTTTTTATGGCTACCACTTTTATTTCTTGTAAGTGGTGTTCAAACACCTGTCTTTCTTGTTTTTCTAGTGCTTCAATTTGTTCACCATGGCTCATTAATAGATCAAGAGGAGCCATTTCTGGATTGTAGTTTATTCCACTAACATTTGATGTTGGTTTGTCTTGGTTGTCGACTAATTCATTGATAATGGTATCAAAAGCTGTCATTGGTAAATTGTAGGCAAAATAAAATTCTGTTAGATAGTCACGAACATGATTGGTACGAAGTTTCCATACCTCGTCAGGCTCTTTCTTACGTGATTTATTTTGACCATCTAATTGTTGAGACTCTATAGATTTTTCAACAACTTCTTGATCCATTTGGTTAGGAGTTATTATCCCTCGGTTGAACAATTCTTTAAGCATTTTGTCTCTAATTTTTTTACCTAAAATAGGGTATTGTCTGATACGTAACTGTAGACGAACTATTTTTGGCAAGCTATTTAGATCAAGGGTCATATATGTATTATTTGTTATCAGAATCTGATTCTGACAATTTTGATTTTAACCATGCAATATTTTCTACTGGAGAAGGGTCTTCTCCGTAGGCAATTGCTAGATAAAGGCTTACGTAGTCACCATAGTGCACTAATGATAACATTTGGGCTAGTCGAGATTCGCCATTTGACATTATCGTGTCACAGTTATACCCTGACCCTAGAACAAGTTCACGAGTGAGTTGCATTCGGTATTGATTTCTAGGATGTAATTGTGGAGAATCTAAAAACAATATAAAGGTGTTGTCTATAAATGCATCAGGTTTATTTAAGCCAACAACTGAGTTGTGATTCATTTCAGGTATGTCTTCGTATTGTGCCCAAGCTTTGCTGTTTTCAGCAATTTGCCCTCTCCATCTTCTAGCTACAGGTGATAATGGTTCAGCTGTGAAAATTACTACAATCCTTTCAAGCATTTGTCCCGCCAGACGTTTAGCAGGGTTGTTGGACAAAGGTGATGATTTGCCAAAAATTTTGTTTTGATGCAACAATATTTGATGTGTTTCTTTTATATCATTAGTAAAGTCACGTATTAATCCAAGTCGATTAAGAAGTATTAAAGGAAGAATCAAAGAGTATCCTAAGGCTGCTCTGGGTTGACTTTGGTGATTAAATATCCAGGATGTGCCTCCATATGATTTGGTGTCTTTAATTAATTGACCTCCTGTCGATATAGTTACAATTTGTGCATTTTGTTTGTGGGCTAATGAAAGTGCAGTAAGTGTTTCTTCAGTATTACCTGAATATGATGAAGCTATTACAAGACTGTTTTCATTGACGAAGCTTGGGATGTCGTAATCACGATTAGAAAATATTGGCACAGGACATTCAGTAGATAAAAGAGAACTTAATAGAGATCCTCCTATAGCGGAGCCTCCCATACCTAATATAACAATGTTAGATATGTTTGTTAATGTAGGCACAGTCAAGCTTGCGCTATCTTTCCAGGCTTGGATAATTTGCTCTGGTAATGTACTAATATGATCTATCATACTCAGTGTGTCGAGTTGATCTATTTGTGTTTCATCTAATAACAATGGTTCCTCCAAATAAGTGGTTTTTATCTGACAAATTAAATTTATAGCAGAATGAATTAAATGACTCTTGTATAATTATTAATTCTGCTAAATATAATCAAGGACTTTCGTCATTAGGCTGTTTAGTCTTTGATAAAAGTGTATTGAGTTTGTTGAAACGTCTATATAAATATAAGCAATAACTACTACCTATTATTGCTAGAATGAGTAAACCCATTATTAAGTAAGAGCTTGTATCTATTGGTTGATTGTTGAGTAACATGTTATTTGCTATTAATTGCCTATTTCATGAGAATAAATTTTTGATAATGATATTTGCATTTGTTGTATTCTGATCCTATGCCATATAAGTGTACAATATAATACTGTAAAAGTTGCGACAGTAAACAATAAAGTTGTAGTCATTTCAGGTGTCATATCAAATTGTCCTTCTGCATTTGGATCAGAGCTGCCTATTACTACAGGGTGAATAGTTCGCCAGATTCTTATTGCCGCAAAAGTTAAGGGTACACTTACGAACGCAACTATGCCATAAACAGAGGTGATATGGGCTCGTCGGTGATGGTTTTCCAAACCTGTATGAAGAAATAGATAAGCTATATATAACAACCACATAATTGTAGCTGTTGTTAAGCGTGGGTCCCAAGTCCACCATGTATTCCAGACTGGTCGTGCCCAAATCGAGCCACTTATGATGTTCATTGATATAAATACTACTCCAATTTCAGCTGAACTCATTGCAACAAGATCATATTTTTCATGTTTTGTTATCAAAAAAAGTACACTTGCAATTAAAGTTATAAAGAATGCTAATGCACCTATCCATCCTGATGCTACATGATAATAGAAGATGCGTTGCACATCTCCCATAATTATTTCTTGAGGTGCATATATGAGTATCATATATACTGATATTAAAATTAATAAAAATGAGCAGATAGTCATATATGCAAGTTTGTTGTTTTGTTTTAAATAATTGGTCATAGTCATTCCTTAATTAAGTGATCAAAAGTCATTATTGCTATACCGACAAATATTATATCGTAAACTATTAATAGATTGAAGGGGCCTGACATTTGATTCCAACTAGCCCCAGACAGTATTTTGTTACTACATTGTACAGCTGATATGATTATTGGTGTAGCAACTGGAAATAACAAGATTGGTAATATAATTTCTCGATATTGAGTACGCATAGCAATAGTTGCTAACAATGTACCTACTAATGTATAACCGAATGTACCTAATAAAATTACTACAATCAACTTTGGTGAAAACAACGGTATTTCAAATAAAATATAATATATGGGCATTACAAAGGCTTCAATGATTGTTACAAAAATGAAAGTACTAATGAATTTACCTACTAAGATAGATGTCTGATCTATCGGTGATAATAATATTCCATCTAGTGTGCTGTTTTCATTTTCCAAAGCAATAGTTTGGTTAAGTCCTAATGTAGCAGCAAACACAAATGTTACCCATAGAATTCCAATTGCTACATTTTCTCTGGCGGATTTGTCAAGATCTAATGCAAAAGTAAAAATTAGAACAATCATTAGTGAAAATATTAACATTGAGCTCAATAGTGATTTTTTGCGAAGTTCAATTTTCCAATCCTTCCATATGATTGCGAGAGAGGATTGCCAAAATTTAGTTGTAGTATTATCTTGTGGTGATTTCATCATATTCTTTAATTAGTGTTTCTAGCGTTTTATCAGCAATCGGTTCGTTTGTTTCTATTTTACCTTTGTGTAAAACTATAAGTTGGTCACTTAGTTTTATAACCTTATTTAGATTGTGAGTGACCATTACGACTGTGTTACCGGAATATGTAATAGATTGTAAGAGTCTAGTTAAATTGTCTGATGAGTTTTGATCAAGACCTGTATAGGGTTCATCACAGAGGATGATTGGAGGATTGTGGAGAATTGATCTAGCTATCGATAATTTTTGTTTCATACCATGCGAAAACGTGCTTATTAAAATATTTTGATGCTTGGACAAGTTAACAGTGTCTAGCACGAATTTGATTCGAGAGTTAATGTCATTGATTCCATAGAGACGAGCATAGAAAAGTAGGTTTTCAAATGCGGTCAGATTTTCATATAGAAATGACTGATGTGAAATAACACCAATCAAATGTCTTGTATCATAAGCGTGTGTGGCGGTATTAATACCGTTTATTGTTACTGTACCTGTGTTTGGAGTAAGTAGTCCAGATATGATGCGAAGAAGAGTTGTTTTGCCAGAGCCATTTGGTCCAATTATGGTTGTGAATTGTCCTGTAGATATCTTTAGATTAATATCATTGAGTACAAATGTTAGTCCAAATGATTTTGAAACATTTTGTAGATTTATCATAGAAATGGTTGTTTGGACAGTATAGAATTATTTAAAAATATTGTCTTCATTAGCATGAGCTAGTTGTTCAGATAGGTTTTTACCTTCTTCTAAAAGGTTGTTTCTTTGTGTTAGATAGTCTGCTTTATTGATCTTGTCTGTACTATGATCAAATTCAAGATCATATAGTAGCTCAATTATTCTGGTGCGTTTAGCCAACAAAACGTAGTTTGATACTTTGTTGTGATTTGGATCAGTATAAGATTTAAATAATGGGTATATTACAAACATAATCACAGCAATTGTTATGACAATAATGACAGAGATAATAAGTGCGTTCATTAGATTAATAAGGTTATTGTAACAGTTTGTCCAAGATTGTTGTTAAGGTTTTGTATGTAACCGGTCCAACAAATGATTTAATAATATAACCATCGTTTGAAACAATATACGTTTCGGGTACTCCTCTGATACGAAACAATCGAGATATTTTTGTGCCTATATCTGGTCCATTTGGATAAGTTATGTTCCATGTTCTTAGGTAATCTAATGCTTCAACTTTTGTGTCTGCATATCCAATTCCTAACAAAATAACATCGCGACTTTTATAATCGAGCCATATTTGTTCCAAATCAGATGCTTCTTCTTTACATGGTTCACACCATGAAGCCCAGAAGTTTATTACAATTATTTTTCCATTAAGTTTATTGAGATTGTATGTTTTACCATCGAATGTTTGAAGAGAAAAATTTGGCACTTTACCTGATCTAAGGGGACCTAGACTGGTTTGAAACATTCCAATTGCAACAAAGACTAGTAAAGATATTAGTAGGCACCATACAAAAAAACCAACCAATTTGTTTGTGTGTTTTTTTGTATTTATTTCCATTGTTGTAAATCTTTTTCTATTTGATTGATATGGTAATCGTTCAGGTTTGTGTGTCTCTTGTTTTCAGATGGATGTTCATGTTCGGAAGGTTTTTTGGATGAAAAAGTTTTAATTAGGATGAATAATCCTGTCAATAGACAGGCTAATGGTAGTAGCCATAGAAGAGCGTGAAAACCTGTTTTAGGTGGTTCAGATAATACTTGTATACCATATTGGGTTGCAAAGTGAGTTTTTATTTCATCTGGAGACCATCCTTCTGACAATAGTTGACCAATAGTATTGCGCCATTGAATGCAAGCTTGGGTTCCACAAGCATCAAGGGGGATGTTTTCACATACGGGACAATATAAATCTTTACTAATATTATTGATTTCATCATCAGTTGGAATATGGTCCATTGATAATACAATATTAGTATTACTGAAAAACAATATTAATATTATACCAAGTGCTTTTTGCAAGATTTTCATGATCTCTTAGGTAGATGAGTGTAGTTTCAATATAATATCATCTCGTTTGTCGGGCCATGCGGCTATCAATGTGCCTACTATAAATAGTAGGCCTCCAACCCATACCCAATTAATTAATGGATTTAGATATATTTTGAATGTTGCTTGTTGAGTATCAATTGGTTTCCAATCAATTAAAAGTACGTACAAATCGCTTTCCAGCGTACTGTAAACATCAGGGATAGTCATCCTTTGTTGATTTTGAATGTAGTAGTCGCGTTGTGGTTGAATGTTGGTAACAAAAGTATCATTTTTATATATTGCTAGAGTTGCTTTTGTGATAAAGCGACCATCATTTTGAGGAAGTTCTGATAAATTTTTATAGACTAGTGAGTATTGACCTATATTAATACTTTCATTTAATGAAATAGTTTTTTGAGTTTCCTGTTGAAACATTTCAATACCGATAATTCCTATTGAAATAAAAACAACACCTAGATGTACTATATATCCTCCATATCGTCTACGATTTTTCTCTACAAGTTCCCATAGAGACTGCATGAAATTTTCTTCAGAAGAATTTTGACGGGCAAGGGCACCGCGGTAGAATTCATACAATGTGACGCAAAACACCAGGGTAGCAAGCCATAGGCTTAGCAATGCAGTTAGGTTTGTCACTCCTCTAAGAATTAGAGCTAATGGAATTAACAATGAGATAATGGTGGGTCTCCATATTAGGTAACCCAGTCGTTTGACTGTGCTTATGCGCCATGCTACAAGCGGTGCTATGCCCATTAGCAAAAGCAATGCAGCAAATTGTGGTCCAGTTGTACGTTCATAATAAGGTGGTCCGACGGTTATTTTCTGACCCGTAAATATTTCTGATATTAAAGGATATATAGTTCCCCAAAAGCAAGCTGTTAATATTCCCATGAACAGCATATTGTTGATTAGGAAAAAGCCTTCTCTTGACATCCAGGATGTCAGAGGTTTTTGTGTTTGCAAGTGATTCCATCCACGAAGTAATAATAACAATGAAGTTGAAAAAGATAAAGATATGAAGACAAAAAATAAAGGACCTATAGAACTTTGTGCAAACGAATGTACAGATGATAATACTCCTGATCTAGTTAGAAATGTACCAAATATTACCAGTGCATAAGTGAGAATGATTAGTATCATATTCCATCTCTTGAACATTTCTTGTTTTTCTTGAATTATGACTGAATGTAAGAAAGCAGTTCCTGTTAGCCATGGCATAAATGCTGCAATTTCGACTGGGTCCCATCCCCAATATCCCCCCCAGCCAAGAACATCATATGCCCAACGACCACCTAACAGAAGTCCTAGAGATAGAAATAACCATGCAACAAGTGTCCATCTTCGAGTTATTCTAATCCACATGTTGTCTTGACGTTTTACAATGAGTGCACCGATGGCAAAGCTATAAGGAATCACAAACCCTACGAATCCAAGATATAACATTGGTGGATGTATAATCATGCCGGGGTGTCGTAGTAATGGGTTTAACCCAATGCCATCTTCTGGAGTAAAGACTGTTGATTGTGGAGGTCTTATTATTGAGGAGCTTATTCTTTCTGTGCTATCTATCCACAAAAGTTTAAAAGGGTTTTCTATAAATAGGTTTAACATGATGAAAAACATAAGTGTCAACATACTTACGGTAATGACATGTGGTTGAATATCTCGTTCGTGTTGCCAATTACGCATCATAGTGATTGCTATATAGGTTGACATTAACCATGACCAGAATAATAAACTACCAGATTGACCACCCCAAAGAGCAGTAACTTTGAGATAAGAAGGCATAGTTATGTTTGTGACTGTGGCTACATACTCAACTTCAAAATGACCATGTGTTAGTAGGTAAACAAGAGACATACACGATAGTGTTAGAAGCACCCATACAGCAATTGCTGAGTGGCTTGATGAATCTATCCATTTTATTTGTTTAGTCTTGATATATTTTCTTGCGGCAAATATAGAGTAGATTGTGCAAACAAACGACAATAATAGTGTAATATAACCTATATAAACAATCATTAATTTATAATCAACAAATGTTGTTGCAGTGTTTAGTTAATGGTTTGTTGGGATAATTCATCTTCATATTTTGTTGGACATTTTAGTAGAAGAGTATCTGCTACAAACGTGTTTTGTTCGTTCAAGTGACCATCCATAATAGCTTGGGCTTCATTTCGTAATAGATCTGGCATTGGACCAGTATATAATATTTGTAGCCGCGATTGATTTGGGTTTGTTGTAGCTTTGTGTAGTACTTTAGCAAGGCCTCCGTTAGCAATAATTTCATCCGAATCACCAGGTACGTGAGCAATTGTAAAATTAAGCTGTAAATTGTCTGGGTTGAATTGAATTGACTCACCTATCACTGCTCCTGAGATACGGACCTTTTCATTTATATTAGCTGATTGGTCTATGATAAGTTCGTTTACAGTGTAATAGTATTTACTAGTGCTTTGGGTGGTACTAACTATAAGGTATATAATTGCACCTATAATTAATAATCCACCTAATATGAGTTTGTTGCGTTGCATATTGAAAGTAACTGATCTAACTTATTTGAGATTAAGTAAATATGAAATTATGTCTGAAAGATCTTGCTTGGTAAGTTGTTCACCATATGTGGCAACCATTATGCCGGGTTCGTATCCTTCAACCACATAATCATTTGTACGTACTATTGATTCTCGCAAATATTCTTCAGCATTTGTGGCCATTCCATTGTAGTCAGCAGAAAGGAATCTTTCGTTAGCTCTAGTACCAATTCCTTTACCATCAGGATCGTTTTCTGCAAGCCAAGCGGGTCCTACTTCCGTTTGTATATGACATGCTGTACAACCTAGAGAAACAGTTAGAGTTTCTCCATTATCTGGGTTTCCAGCTGGTAGTTCAGGTGAAAAAATATCAATTCCGACAGGTTCAAATGACTCCATGTCAGTCATGTCTGATTGGTTTGCTTGTAATTCGATCACGTTTTCATCGTATGCTCTACCCCAGTTCATTACAAACGCAGTAACATCGCGAACTTGATCATGTCTTAGGGGACCACCATATTCTGTGCTCCAAGTAGGCATTCGTTGCGGCCATGTTGTACCTGCAGATTGTAGAGGACGACCTCCAGAAATGGTTGAATAGACAAAATCTTGTAGAGTACCAGCCCATCCTACTTCAGTAATACGTGTACCATCAAAGAGGGTTTCTGTATTGAGGGCAGGAGCAAGACCAGGTAGTCCTTCACCTTGAGGTCCATGACATCTAGTGCAATTGTTTGCATATATTATTGCTCCAGCTTCCATTGAGCGCCCAGCAAAACCGTCTTCAGCTTTTTGCATTCTAGCGGGCTCATTGATCAACCAGAAAGCTACTACTATAGTAGTCAAGAATGTAGCTAATGTTGCAATTACTGTACGCCAAGTCATATATTAGTGTCCGTGATCTGAATCTTCATGTAAATACACAGTATCACTGAAGGACTCATTACCATTACTTAAAACAACACTTACGTCGATTTTCTTTAGACCAACCTGCCAATTGGTAATGGTGAGTACACCTTTTGCTCCAGGCAATTCACTGCCATATTTGTCGATTTCTTTATCAAATATTTCCATTACATGACGAAGATCATCTGTTGGAGCAGAATTCCATTCATCAGATGAGTATTTGCCAGGTAACAGTTCATCATATGCAGCGCTTCTTAGTGGTCCAGGATGTGTTTGTGGGATTAAAGCTGTTACAACTTCTTGGTCTGCTGATGATGATACTGCATAATAAGGTGTTCCCATAAATGTCAATATTGAAAAAACAGCTATAGTTACAGCTCCTACTGTTAGACCTACTCTTCTATGTTGATATTTACGGCTAGGACCAACTTCTAGGTATGGCATTACAAAAACAAAATTCACCAATATTCCTGGAGCAATAACACCCCAAAAAACTTTGTCGCCTAGTTTTAACATGCCTTGTAGCCATAAGAAGTACCAAGGTGCTGTAGTGTGTAGTGGTGTTACCTGTATGTCAGCATGGGGCTCTAATGGAGCATGCCAATTTCCAACAGTTACCATCAAAATTAACAAGGCAGTCCAAATCACTATCCAATATATTTCTTTCGTGAGTACATCGGGTAGAAAGTAGCTTCGTTTGTCCATAGGGACTTTTCTTGCCGTGTCTTCACCTACTTCTTCATCTTTTGGAGGTAGTGAGTGACCGTGAATGATAACTTTATAATAATGGACACCTATAAAGATAAATGCAATTAATGGA
>DBHI01000145.1 GCA_002296125.1 Anaerolineales bacterium UBA832
AGGACATTTTGTTCAAGGTCATGTAGATGGAATAGGAAAAATTGAAGATATTAAGAAGCAAGGGGAATCTGTCTGGATTAGTATTAAGGCTAGTACTACATTGCTAAGATATATTGTTCCTAAAGGTTTTGTGGCAATAGATGGAATTAGTTTAACTGTTGTAAATGTTTCATCAGAAACTTTTGATTTTATGTTAGTTTCTTATACTCAGAATCATGTAGTTCTTTCAAGTAAGAAGATTGGAGAGTCTGTAAACATAGAAGTAGATATGTTGGGTAAATATGTAGAGCGATATATGGAGGGTACGACTAATGCCATACGGCAAAGTTGATAAGGCTATAGAAGATATTCGAAATGGTAAGTTCATTATCGTAGTAGATAGTGAGGATCGTGAAAATGAGGGTGATTTGGTTATGGCTTCAGAACTAGTAACTCCTGATGCTGTAAACTTTATGGCAAAAGAGGCTAGAGGTTTGATATGTGTTTCCCTTTCTAGTGAGCGTGCATTAGATCTTGATTTGGCTCCAATGGAAAGACGCAATACTAGTCTTCATAAAACAGCATTTACGGTCAGTGTAGATGCTGTTCAAAACACTACTACAGGCACATCTGCGTATGATAGATTTCAAACTATTAGGACACTTATAGCTTCGGATTCTGTTGCAGAAGATCTTGGGCGACCAGGCCATGTATTTCCTATTGTTGGTAAGGAAGGGGGAGTATTAAGACGTTCTGGTCATACAGAAGCTAGTATGGATATTGCTCGTATGGCAGGATTACAACCTAGTGGTACTATTTGTGAAATAATGGCTGAAGATGGGACTATGGCTCGCTTCAGTGAATTGCAGACATTTTCTGAGAAACATGACTTAGTTATGATAACTATAGAGGATCTTATTAGATATCGTCGTAGTAAGGAGAATTTGGTTAAGCGTATTGAAACAGTAGCTATGCCAACAGGGATGGGTGAGTTTAGATTGCATTTATACGAAGATCTTTATGCTGATGATTCACATTTGGCACTTACTATAGGTGATATACAAGCAGAAGAATCAGTTCTAGTACGAATACATTCTGAGTGTTTGACAGGAGATGTGTTCGGATCTATGCGGTGTGATTGTGGCGATCAACTAAATGAAGCTATGAAGAAGATTGCAGATGTTGGTACTGGAATAATTGTTTACTTGCGTCAGGAAGGTAGAGGTATTGGTTTGGCACACAAAATTAAAGCCTATAAATTGCAAGAGGATGGCTTAGATACAGTTGAAGCAAATGTTAAATTGGGTTTTCCACCTGATTTGCGTGACTATGGTGTAGGAGCACAGATAATTTATGATCTTGGTGCTCGTAAATTGATAGTTATGACTAACAATCCTATGAAATTAGTAGGTTTAGAAGGTCATGGTTTGGAAATTGTTGATAGGAAATCCATCAACATTGGCGCTAATGAGTGTAATAGGGGTTATTTGGAAACCAAGAAAACTAAATTAGGACATTTAATTGAGTGAAACAGATAGCAATAATTTTAAGTGAATTTAATACTAAAGTTACTGATGGACTTCTCTTAGGATGTAAGAATGCATTGTTTGAAAGAGGAGTGAATGATTCAGAAATAAAACTTTTGAAAGTTCCAGGTGCATTTGAACTTCCAGCTGCAGCGAATCAATTGACACAATTACCTGATATCAAAGCTGTAATTGTTTTAGGAGCTATAATTAAGGGGGAAACTGATCATTATACATATATATGTCAAGCAGTTAGTTATGGTTTAATGAAAGTAACTTTAAATAGTTCAATTCCTGTATTATTTGGTGTTTTGACCTGTCCAACATTTGAACTTGCATTCAATCGATCTGAACCAGATGATGATAATAACAAAGGCTATGAAGTTGGCATAGCAGCGATGGATATGCTTGGGATCTAAATGCATCTCGTTGTATATTTATATGAAAACATATCAATTTTCCCTATTGTCATCTAATTATCATAATAAAAAAGCATTAGAGTTGGTACTTAAAAACGCCTTAGCAGGTGAAGTACTGTCTATACAAGATTGTTACAGGCTTGTTGAAGCTCCTGATGACATGATAAATTTGATATGTGAAGTAGCATGTGAAATGCGTAATAGTTCAAAAGGTAATGTAGTTTCATATTCTCGAAAAGTGTTTATTCCATTGACAACTTTATGTAGGGATAGCTGTGGTTATTGTACTTTCGCCAAGTCTCCTGGTGATCCAGCAGCGAAGACTCTTTGGCCAGAAGAAGTTTTGAAGATTGCCATTGCTGGTGAAAAAAGCGGGTGTAAGGAAGCGTTATTTAGTTTAGGGGAACGTCCGGAAATGGTTCATTCTATTGCTAGAAAACACCTTAAACAACTTGGATATAAATCGATGTTGGATTATTTGTATGAAATGTGTAATCTTATTTTACGTGAAACATCGTTGATTCCACATGTTAATCCGGGTTCGTTATCTTTATCAGAGATTCAATTACTTCGATCAGTGAGTCCAACTATGGGTATGATGTTGGAAAATTCTAGCGTTAGATTGACAGAGCCTGGTCAACCGCATTTCGGATGTCCTGATAAGCACCCGGTAGTACGTTTAAATACTTTAAAGTTTGCGGGAGCATCTTGTGTTCCATTTACTACTGGAATCTTGATTGGAATTGGAGAAACAAGTTTTGAGATTGTTGAATCTCTTTTAGATATACGAAGAATACATTCTGAGTATGGACATATTCAAGAGGTGATAGTTCAGAACTTTCGCGCTAAGACAGGAACTCGTATGCATGGTCTTCCAGAACCAGACATTAATCATATGCAAAAAATTTTGGCAATATCTCGCATAATTTTAGGATCCGATATGAATTTGCAGGCTCCACCAAATCTTATGCCCAATGAATATGGAATTTATCTCAAGTCAGGTATAAATGATTGGGGAGGTATATCGCCGGTTACACCTGATCACATTAATCCAGAGGCTTCTTGGCCAAATTTATGCGATGTACAATCCATTAGTGCTGCTATGGGTCATGTCTTACGAGAACGCTTAAGTATATATCCAGATTATCTTAATAGAAGGGACGTTTGGTTAGATACTCGCTTTCATAGTCGATGGTGTGATAATATTGATTCGGATGGATATGTAAAAGAAGAAGAGTACGTACTATGAAGAATCACAATTATTTTCCTGATTCTGAATCATTTTGTTTTGACAGGTTTCCTGGAGTGCAAGTTGAATTTGCGAACATTTTCGCTCGTATTCTTGAAGAACAAGAAATTAACGATGTAGAAGCTTTGAAATTATTTAGTGCCGAGGGCATTGATTTAGCATATTTGATTAAAGTAGCAGATGAATTAAGATATAGAGCTGTTGGCGATATAATAACTTATGTAACTGTAAGGAATATAAATTTTACTAATGTTTGTTATACAGGTTGTCGGTTTTGTGCATTTGCTAAACGAATTGATGATGTAGATGCTCAATATTTGTCATTGTCTGAAGTATCTAGGCGGGCTTCTGAAGCATGGAAATCTGGTGCCACGGAAGTATGTATGCAAGGTGGATTACATCCTCACATGCCAGCTAAACATTATCGAGATCTTATATTAGCTGTCAAAAATGTTGTACCTGAGATGCATGTGCATGCTTTTTCTCCATTTGAAATTAAGTATGGTGCTCAATTGGCTCAGATGACCCTTCCTAATTTCTTGTGCGAATTACAGAATGCAGGGTTAGGATCTTTGCCTGGTACTGCTGCTGAGATATTAGATATTAATATTCGCCAACAACTTACCAGGGATAAGTTGAGTACAGATGAATGGATTAACATTGTCAAGACAGCTCATAGAATGGGTATCAAAACTACGTCAACTATTATGTATGGTCATATAGATGGACCAGAACATTGGGTAAAACACTTGAAAACAATCAGAGATATTCAGAATGATACAGGCGGATTTACTGAATTTGTTCCTCTAGGTTTTATACATCATAATGCTCCGATCTATTTGGATGGTACAGCTAGATCTGGTCCTACTATAGAAGAAAATTTACGTATGCATGCCATATCACGTATTATGTTATATGGATATATTGCCAATATTCAGGTTTCGTGGGTTAAACTTGGACCAGCATTAGCGCAACAATGTCTAAGAGCAGGTGCCAATGATTTTGGTGGTACTCTGATGGATGAGACTATATCTAAGTCAGCAGGTGCAGTACATGGACAACATATGCTTCCTAATGAGTTTAAACGTTTGATTAGGCAGATTGGTCGCATACCTGCTCAACGTGACACATTGTATGAATTGATTGAAGTACAAGCTAATTAATTTTTACGAAGGTTTTTGATGATTTCTATTATGTGTGGATTAACAAGACTTTCATAACTCATAGTGCTTTTTTGGAGATAAGCATCTCGAAGTACTCTTCGCATTATTTTTCCATTTCGTGTTTTTGGTAGATCCGGAACAAAAAATATTTCGTGTGGCTTTAGAGGTTTACCTAACTCTTTTATGATGATTGATTGTAATTCATCTTTTATTTTATGTGTGATCTGTGATTGTTGTGAAAGTACACAGAAACATATAAGTTCATTTCCTTTTGTATAATTTGGTATTCCAATTGCAGCAGCTTCTTGTACTTGATTTGAACTGACTAATATAGATTCTACTTCGGCAGGTCCTAGTCTTTTACCAGATATATTTATTGTGTCATCAGATCGACCAAGAATATACCAGTGTCCATCTGATTTTTTTTCAGCCCAATCACCATGTGCCCAGATATTTTTCCAGCGTGACCAGTATGTATCAATATATCTGGCATTATTAGCAAAAAATCCCCTAGACATTCCTATCCATGGTGCTCGAATTATCAATTCCCCTACCTGGTTTTCAATTGATTCTCCATTCTCATTAACTACGTCGGCTGCTATACCTGGACAAGGTCCGGGAAATGAACCTGGTTTTATAGGAAGAAGTGGATTACCCATTAATATTCCACCAGATATTTCGGTTCCACCAGAATAATTTATGATAGGGATTGATTTCTTGCATACAGTTTCAAAAAGCCATTGCCATGGTGCAGGATTCCATGGTTCACCTGTTGATCCTATAGAATGTAGGCTGGATAGATCATGAGTTTCTACTGAGGTTTCATTCGACGACATAATTGATCTTATGAAGGTAGGTGATAAACCTAATACATTAATATTATGTTTTTGGGTCAATTTCCAAATTTGATTAATGTCTGGATAATCAGGTGCTCCATCATACATCAATATTGATGCACCTAATATTGTGCTTCCTAATATCATCCAGGGACCCATCATCCATCCAATATCTGTGATCCAATGGACTACATCCCCAGAACTAACATCAAATCCAAATGACATATCTTGTGCTGCTTTAACTGGAAAACCACAATGGGTATGCACAATCCCTTTAGGGTTACCAGTAGTTCCAGACGTATAGATAATCATAATTGGATCTTCAGCAGAAGTTGGGGTTATATTACATTGTGTGGATTGATAGGGCACTATGTTGTGCCACCAATGATCACGTCCTGTTTCCATTTCAATGTTATTTTGGGATGTTTGTACTACCAATACGTTTTGGATAGCAGGAGTATTAATAAGAGCCTGGTCTACTGTATGTTTCAGTTGTGTAAGTTTACCTTTCCGTATGAATCCATCTGCGGTAATTATGCCTTTGGCTTTTGTGTGATTGAGTCTGTTAGCGATTGCTGTAGAACCATATCCTGAAAACAGTGGTAGGGCTATTGCTCCAATTCTTATTATCGATAACAATGCTATAGCGGTTTCTGGAATCATAGGCATACATATTGCTATGATGTCTCCTTTTCGATAACCCAACAACTTAAGAGAGTTGGCACATTGATGTACCTTTTGAGCTAATTGTTCATAAGTGATTATGATTGATTGGTTTGATTCAGATTCCCAGATGATTGCTGGGGTGGAACTTATTGTTTTGTCATTGATCCATTTGTCTATGCAGTTGTGAGTTATATTGAGATCTCCATCTGTACACCATTTGGGTATTTGTATCCCATTGCTTACATCTAAGATTTGTTTATACGGTTTTTGGAACTCAATATTTAAGTACTGAAGTATTGCTTCTGTAAACCAGGATATATCAGTAGTTGATTTATCCATTAAATCATCATAAGAATCTATTTTGTGTTCGCGCATGAATTTATAGAGGTTGCTATTTTCTATAATTGTTTTAGTGGGCTTCCAAACAATTTCATCGCTAAATTGATACGATTCCAACATAGATAGTTATATCATTTGTTAATTTTGGTTTTTTATTAGAATTATCCAGTTGCCACTTTGTACTATTTTGTCGTCTTGATTATATACTGTGATTTCTAAATCAACAGATCCGGCATTTATTCGTTTCATAGCCTTCTTGTTAGCAACACATATTTTGGCATGAATAGTATCTCCAATAAATATAGGAGAACTATATTTCCATTGGCTGATTTCACGAAATGCCATTACTGTACCTTCCATAAATCCAGTTTGTACAGCTAAACCTGAAACTATAGAAGTGACGAGTAGTCCGTGAGCAACCCGTTTACCAAAATCAGCTTTACTTGCATATGTTTTATCAGTATGAATTTGATTGTAGTCACCGGATAGACCTGCGAATCCAACTATATCTGACTCTGTAATAGTACGACCTTGAGTAGTAATTTGCATGCCTATCTCAAATTGATTAAAATACAATCCTCGTACTTTTTGAGCACTCATTTTGTTTCTCCTTTGTTTGCTAACAATTTATATATTTGTGGATTCTTAATTGATTTCGTAAATTTTATAGTTTAGGTTTTTTCATGAAGCGCGGTAGAATAGTAGCAGATTCATGGAGTGTTACTTTGTCTCCATAATCTAACTCTACTTTTGACTTTTCAGATTTATTATTGGCATTCTGAAAAATTCCTATTTTGTTACCAACTTTTGCATTATTTTTGATTATTAATGCTTGTCCTATAAGTAATCCATTACTGTCAATGGCACAACTAGTTACTTTTCCTATTACTTTACCACGTTTGTCAACAACTGGATCCCCTAGGTGTGCCATTCTTACACCTTTGTTGTCAAATCTAAAACGTACTATTTTACCTCTGTCTTTAGAGTTGATATATGATTTGCGTCCTATGAACCATGGCTTATAAGTTTTAATATATGATCCAAAGCCAGATTCCGAGATAGTTATATTCAGATGACCAGCTATTTCATGTCCGTATAATGGTAGACCTGCTTCAGTTCTAGTACTGTCACGAGAGGCCAGCCCACAAGGTAGTAACCCATAGGGTTTGCCAACTTTAATGAGACTATTCCATAATTGAATTAGATCATCTGGGTGAACAAATATTTCATATCCTAAAGGTTCGCCTGTATATCCAGTTCTTGAGACTATTAGATTATACTTATTGAGTTTGATTTTACAGAGTTTTGTTCTTTTAAGTTGTTGTATTGTAGATTTTGTTTTATTGTTTGTTGCCAGTGCTAGAAGAATGTTTTTACTGTTTGGTCCTTGTAATGCTATGTCAACTAGCATATCTCTACCTGAACTTTTGGCACGCAAATTTCGTATAGTAACATGTCGCCTTCCTGTGGATTTTGACCAAGGGCGATCTCTATCTATCATAACTTTACCTGATTTTACAGCATTAACCCATTTCCAATTTTTTGTATCATTAGATGCATTTACAACTATCAAAAAACATTGTTCTTCTGTACGGTAAATCAGTAGATCATCTATTGCTTTTCCATCGGGATCTAAAAAATGTGTATATAATGAGTCTCCGATTTTGAGAGATCCTATGTCATTTCCGCAAATATTATCCAGAAATTCAGAAGCTGATTCTCCTCTTGCGTCCCAAACACCCATATGACTTACATCGAACAAACCAGCAGCAGATCTAACAGCATTATGTTCTTCAGATACTGATGAATACCATACAGGCATGTTCCATCCTCCAAATGGAACCATCTTGGCGCCTAACGACTCGTGTGTTTCAAAAAGTTTTGTTTTTAACAATTTCTTAGGACTACTGATATCTGCGAAGTTAAATTCAGGGAGCGGCTTTTTATTTTTTGGTATTGTAGATTCAATTCCTACAAAATAAGGTTTATCAATAGATATCACTTTTGCATTATTTGATATTTGATTTTTTGAGATGCCTAAATCGGTGACGGCTATAGGTCCGGGCGTTTTAGAGAAGATATCATCATGATCAAGACTAATATAACCATCAGATAAATCCCGTAACCAAGTTTTGATTCGTACTGATTCTATCCCCGGTACAGTTAGTACAAATAAGTCTTTTTTGGTTCTAGTAAGTTTACATCTTGTACTAACTTTTCCTTGTGTTATTTGAGTGTGTTGATGATGCCCAACTTTTAGAGCTGTAACGTCATTGGATGTTACTGTTTGTAAGAATTCTGCAGATCTTAAACCTTTGATTTCTAGGTCTATATTGTTTTCAATATTGTTAGTTTGGTCTATAAAATAGGAATGAGGATAACCATATGATTTGCTTTGGAAATCTTTTCCTAAATTGTGTGCTAAGTTTCTTATTTTGATTTTTGTTTGGTTGAGTTGATCGAAATCAATTTTTGCTCTATATGAATATGTGGAGTAAGTTTTTGAGTAGCGGTAAGGCTTTAAAGATAGAAGAGTATCAGCAATAATGTTAGTGATCATATCTACTTCTTTTTCTTTGCATCCTCTTTGACTTATCCATGTTGTTCCTAATCGTAATCCCGAAGGATTCAATGCACTTTTATCACCAGGGATAGTATTGCGATTTACGACTATATTAGCAACATCTAGTATTCGGCTTGCAATATCTCCCATAAGAGGTGTCCCATCATTCCCAGTTACTGACTTGCAATCTATATTTACGAGATGCGTATTAGTACCACCGTAGGGTATTCTAAAACCACGTTCATGAAATTTGTCAGACATTCTTGCAGCATTTTTGCATATTTGTTTTTGTAGGGTTTTGAATTCTGTAGTACCAGCTAACTTAAATGCTACTGCTATTGCAGCCATTGAATTAATATGAGGACCACCTTGTTCTCCTGGAAATACAGCTCTGTCAATTTGTCTTGCTAAAGCTTTGTCAGTAGTTAATATACAGGCTCCCCTAGGGCCACACAGGGATTTATGGGTAGTGAAAGTGACTACATCTGCAAATCCTACAGGTGATGGGTATTGATTAGCTGTTACAAGACCTGCTACATGTGATATATCTGCTAGTAGCATAGCATTAACTTTGTCGGCAATTTGTCGTAATGCTTTCCAATCCACAGACCATGGATAAGATGAATAACCAGCAATGATGATTTTAGGTTTATGTGTTAGAGCTAAGTCTTGTACATTTTGATAATCAATTTTCTCATTAGAAGAGTCTACCGGATAAGGTATACTATTGTATAGTTTACCAGATCTGTTTACTTTTGCTCCATGACTGAGGTGTCCACCATCTGTGAGCTTAAGACCCATAATGGTATCACCTGGATCTAGTAATGCATGGTATACGGCATTGTTGGCAGCTGCCCCCGATAGAGGTTGTACATTAAGATAAATATCACTAGCATTTACAGTTTTGTTTGCAAATAGATTAGCTCCACGATGTCTTGCTAATGATTCCACTGTGTCACAATATTCCACTCCTTTATAATAACGAGGGTTGGAATAGCGTCGATAGTGATTGAGACGTGATTTATAATCAACGATTTCATTTTCGGTTAAGTAACGTGATGATTCACTAGGATATCCTTCAGCATATAAGTTGTTAAATGGAGAGTTTAAAGCTTCCCGTACTGCTCTTGGTGCTGTACTTTCAGAAGCGATTAGGATAATTTTATTATATTGACGAAATTCTTCTAGTGAATTTAGATCATATATATTTGGATCTATATCAACTAGTGGATATCGAAACAAAAAATCAGACATTTTATTGTTGTGTTTCACTTATTTACCTATATTATAATCTTAACATATTAATATTTTATTCTACAAATGTATATTATAGTTGTTTATTGGTAACTATCAATGCTGTATCAAAAATTGCTTTACTTTTTCCTGAACCTAATATTCGATTTTTTTTGATAATCTAACAAATCGTTTGTATTGAATATGATAGGTATTTGTAAAGCAAAGTTTTCACTTTTGATCATTTGTGATAAAATGTACAATCAAGACTGGTGTGAACTTGTTAATCGTTTTGTTTGGAAGTGTTTTGTCGCACATGCACATTAAATTAAGGAGTTTTACGTGAGCAATGAATTAGATAATAAAATAATGCAGATGTTGGATAATGCTGATTTTCTTACTTTAGCGACTTCGGTTGACAATAATTCTTCAGCTAGCAATGTTTATTTTGCTAACGATGGTTATGATATTTATTTTTTTACATTTAATCCAACAAGAAAAGCTGAGCAAATTCGGGTGAATCCTCGTGTGCAATGTGTTGTACGTCCAGATGGTACAGAGGGAATTAAGGAATTGCAAATAGAAGGAATAGCATCTCGTGTGAATGATGCAGAGGAAGCCAACAAAGCATATAGTATGATATTGAATGTTACTGAGGCTTTCAAGGAATATATGGAAGATGATTTCTTGAAAAAAAATAACGTAATTGGTTATTATAAAATTAAACCTACAGTTATTAAATATGTTGATTTTTTTGCTACAAGGAGATTTGAGTGGAAGGAATTTCCTCAAAATAATGAAACACTGTTCTCATCAATTGTAAAAGGAATAGCGCGCAGAATAGGTCTCTATCTGCGAGCTGTGAGAGCGCCATTTTTTACAGCAACTATAGCACCTATTTGTTTAGGAGCTTCTGTATTTTACTATTCGTTTGGCATTATTGATTGGCAATTGTTTTGGTGGACTTTATTTGGCGGTATTTTGGCTCATGCTGGCACAAATGTAGCTAATGATTATTCGGACCATCTCAGTAGAAATGATGAGGTGAACAAATTAGCGAGTCCTTTCAATGGTGGATCTAGAATGATACAAGCAGGCTTGATGTCTCCTGTAAAAGTATTTATTATTGCTGTATTAATGTTTATTGGTACTATATTAATCGGACTAAATATTAATGCAAAAATTCATGGAGAAATGCTAGCAATTAGTCCATTATTGTGGTTTGGAGTTGCTGGTATTTTGCTAGGTATATTTTATACTGCAGCTCCATTGCAATTTAGTTATAAGGGTTTTGGTGATATTGGAGTTATGTTAGGATTTGGTCCTATCATGGCAATGGGATCTCATTATGTTCAGCAACAAGCTTTGTTGCCGTTGGAAAATTGGCAGTATGTTCCTGTTTTGCTAGCATCAGTTCCTGTTGCAATATTAATAGGGTTGGTACTATTTATTAATGGATTCCAGGACTATCAAGCTGATAAAGAAGTTGGTAAAAGGACATGGATAGTGCGTTTGTCCGAAGGTGGAGAATTAGCTAATTATCGTAAGCCCTTTTATGTCTACAAATTTTCCCTTTACTTTACTTTTTCTTATATAGCTATATTAGGTTTGATAGGAATATTTAGTACAGGAATTGCTACTCCATGGATTTTACTGGCATTATTACCCAGTGTACTAGCTTGGAATGCAATTAATAAGGGAGAACAGTGGTTAGATAGGTGGTTAGATGATAGTGAAGATAGAGACAAGCTGCCATATGAGTTGTTGATTGTGAATGTTTCTACTATTGGGACTCATTTTTCTGTTGCATTATTGCTCACTGTTGGTTACTTTCTTGGTAATGTATTTTAAATAATTAATCTCTTAGACTGCTAATTTAGTGTTTAAGCAATAATCAGCATATTCGTAAATTGTTCTTATTATTCATAATTAAGGTTGTTCCTATAATGATACTACTATACACTTAGGCTATTGTAGTTTGTCAATAAATCTTTTAGGACTATATTGTGAGATTAGCTGATCGTACAATCCATTATCAAGAATCGGTTATTCGTGAGATGACCCGGTTAGCTATGGAATCTGATGCAATTAATCTTAGTCAGGGATACCCGGATTTTGATCCGCCTCAAGAAGTTATATCAGCCGCAATAAATGCAATTCGATCTGGATACAATCAATATTCACCTACTTGGGGAATTAATGAGTTGAGGATCGAACTTGCAAATTTGTATAGCGATAAATTGGGATGGGAAGTTACTGCTGAAGATAATGTTACTATTACTTGTGGTGTGACTGAAGCGATAAATGTTGCAATGTTATCTGTTTTAAATCCTGGTGACGAGATTATTATTATTGAGCCAGCTCATGAGAACTTTGTTCCTTCAGCTATATTAGCAGGTGCATTACCAGTATCTGTTCCGTTATTTGGCCCCAATTTTGATTTAGATGCGGATAGGATTAGAAGTATGATAAATGATCGTACTAAGGCTATTATGATTAATACTCCACATAATCCGACTGGCAAGGTATTTGAGGAAGCGGAGCTTTTAGAAATAAGAGATATTGTGGTAGAGAATGATCTTGTTCTGATAACTGATGAAATATATGATCGGATATTATATGATGGCAGGAAACATATATGTCCAGGAAGTATTCAAGGTTTACATCATCGGACTATTACTTTAGGTGGAATGAGCAAAACATTTGCTATTACTGGTTGGCGTTTAGGGTACGTAGTAGCATCTTCTGAACTTATGTCAACAATGAGACCCATACATGATTATTTAACTGTATGTGCGCCAACACCACTACAGAAAGCGGCAGTAAAAGCTATGCAATTACCGAATCAGTATTATGATGAAATGCTAAAAGCTTATCATCTAAGAAGAAAAAAAATGATGAACATTTTATTTGAAATTGGTTTTGTTGCTGAATTTCCACAAGGTGCTTATTACGTTCTTGCTGAATATAGTAATTTGGATTCAGAGTATTCTAAATTGGATTCGTTATCTTTTGCTGTTTGGCTTACTAAGGAGGTAGGTGTTGCAGTAGTTCCAGGTGAAGTATTTTATCCTATTTCAAAGCATGGAAAAACAATGGTTCGATTTGCATTTCCTAAAAAACAAAATACATTGGATGATGCATATGATAGGATGCGCAACAAATTGATTTGATCTTTAACGTTCTATAAGGATGTGTTGTATAGTTGTGTGATATTGATACAAGATTAGTATTGTAATTTTTTAGATATGACAAAAACAATTAGATCCGTAAAAGGCACTCGAGATTTTTATCCTTGCAATATGATTGTTCATAATTGGCTTTATGAGCATATACGACGGGTATCAAATAGTTATGGATTTCAACAATGGGATGGACCAGTTCTTGAGACCATAGAGCTTTATGCTGCCAAAAGCGGTGATGAATTAGTAAAGGAACAGGCCTTCGTTTTTGAAGATAGAGGTGGTTCATTTATTACATTACGTCCAGAGTTGACTCCATCACTTGCTCGTATGGTAGCTAAAAATCGAAATAGTCTGAATATGCCATTAAGATGGTGGTCATTTGGAAGGTTTTGGCGATATGAAAGGCCTCAAAAAGGTCGTGCACGGGAATTTTTTCAATGGAATTTGGATTTGATAGGTAGTAATTCAATTAGGGCAGATGCAGAAGTTGCGTCGATTGCAGCTCAGTTTTTTTATTCTATAGGGTTTGTACCAAAAGATATTGTGATTAAAGTAAATAACAGACAATTCATGGAAAAAATTATATCTGATTTAGGTGTACTAGATAATCAATTTGATATAGTGTTTCGGTTAATTGATCGTGTTGATAAGATGTCTTCTGAAAAATGGATGCAATATGCTAGTGATGTAGGATTAAAAGATGTTCAAATCAACAAATTGCACAATGAGCTTTGTAAAGTAGATCAGTGGCGTGATTCTGAGGAATTGTCTCAGTTTTTTGAGTTTACAGAAATGATGGGTACTAGACAGTGGTTTGAATTTGACCCGAAAGTTGTACGTGGGTTGGATTACTATACAGGTATTGTTTTTGAGGCAAGAGATAGGAAATTACACCATCGTGCATTGTTAGGAGGTGGTCGTTACGACAATTTAGTTTCCGATATGGGTGGTGATGCAATTTCAGGTACGGGTTTTGCTATGGGAGATGTAGTAATCAAGTTGCTTGTTGAAGAATTTGGTTTGTTGCCTGATATAAATACTAGTAATACAGATATTTTAATTACCATTTTTGAAGAAGATCTAATTTCTTATTCTTATGAAGTTGCAAGCGAATTACGGAAATATAATTTTGCAGTTGAGGTTTATCCAGATATAGTCAAATTAAAGAAGCAATTAAAATATGCTGATAGACAGAATATAGCTATAGTTTTAGTATTAGGTCCAGACGAAATTGCCAACTCTATGGTAACAGTAAAGAAATTATCAGATGGGAGTCAAACTAATATTTTACTTGCTGATCTTCCTGAAGTATTGCGAACAATGCTTGAAAGTGAATAATCTACATGATAGAATGAACATTATTATAAGGTGCGTATTCTAATTGTAAAAATGAATAGTTAGTTTCTTATAATTTTATTTTACTTGGTGCCTGTAGCTCAATGGCAGAGCGCCGCACTGTGGCTGCGGTGGTTGTGGGTTCAAGTCCCATCAGGCACCCTGTTTAGATGTTTTTGAGCCCCCGTAGCTCAATGGATAGAGCACCTGACTTCGGATCAGGTTGTTGGGAGTTCGAGTCTCTCCGGGGGTGCTTGTCTAATTGAATTTGCCACTAATTATGATTTGTGTCTGTTGATTAGTCTCCATCCAGTTGGCAGCAGTACTGTTGCAAGAATGAGTTTTGCTAAATCTCCAATAAGAAATGGAAACAATCCAGCTTGTAATACGGTTTGTGATCCCAGAATGTTTTTGAATTGTGATAACCACAATAAACCAAAAACATAAATGATTCCGTTGCCAATTATCATAGCTCCAGCTGTAGACCATATTCTGCGATCCCATCCTTTATGACTTAATAAACCAACAACATATGATGCTGGTATAAATCCCAGTAGATATCCACCTGTAGCTCCTGTAATTATTCCAATACCAGATGCACCATTTGCAAAGACTTGATTCCCAGCAAGACCTAAACATAGATAAGTTATTACAGTTAATACGCCACGTTTGTGTCCATATAATGATGCTAACAATAATACTGAAAAAGTTTGTCCAGTAATTGGTACTGGTGAAAATGGTAATGGTAAATAGAATTGAGCACTTAATGCAATTAATAATGATCCCGATAAAATGAGAATCATTTCTAATATTAAGTTGGCAATAGGTTTAGCTACTGTCAATCCTGTAGTGTTTTTAAGAAGCAGTGTGTCTATCATAACTTGATTTTTTCTGGTACCTATTCTCATGCTAGTACTCCTTACATACTTTGTTTTCATTATGACTAATCATATTAACTGCATATTTTGGTGAGAGTTACGTTATTATTCAGGTTAGTCTTCTTTAATAGTTTTACTAATTCCTACAATGTTAAATCCAGAATCTACATAATGAATTTCACCAGTTACTCCGGATGCGAGATTTGAACATAGATACACAGCAGCATTACCAACATCGTCATTAGTTACATTGCGCTTTAGTGGTGCTGTTTTGGCAAATTTATTATGCATTGATTTGAATCCAGATACTCCGGCTGCTGCTAGCGTGCGAATTGGCCCTGCTGATATTGCGTTGACACGGTGTGATTTTGGGCCTAAATCGACAGCTAAATATCGAACTGATGCTTCTAAAGCTGCTTTTGCTACTCCCATTACATTGTAGCTGGGTACAGCTTTTTCTGCACCATAATATGTCATGGCTAAGAAACTGCTATCATCATTAAGATGAGGTAATGAGTGATGTACTAATGAGGTGAAAGAAAAGCAACTTACGTCCATAGCTAATTGGAATCCACTTCGACTAGTAGAATGGTATGGACCGTTGAGATCATCACGATCAGCAAAAGCTACTGAGTGAACTAGGATATCAATTTTACCTAAGTTTGACTGGACCTTGTTAAACAAATTTTCAATTGCTTTATCATCTGTTAGATCGCACTCTTCTACAAAACTTGCTTCTACTTCTTTTGATAATGGTTTTACTCGTTTTTCTAGAGATTGATTTGCATAGCTAAGTGCGATTGTTGCGCCTTCTCGGTGCATTGCTTTGGCAATACCCCATGCTATTGAACGTTTATTGGCTACTCCAAATATTAATGCTTTTTTTTCATTAAGAATACTCATCTGTTGTTTGTCTCCTTATATATTTTGCATTAGCTATGGCTAATGATATTAACTACACACTTGCGAGGTAGTTACGTTTGTTTAAGTTGAGTGGTAGCTTATATTCCATGCCAATGAACGCCATGGTTCGGGTGTGTTATTTATTCCTTTTCTTGGATTATATTTTGTTAGAAACTTGTTTACAGAGGTGTCGGATGTAACGAATATTTTAGATGTTTTTGAACATATGTTATAACCATTCCATGATTTGTCTATGTTAAATGCTTTGGTGAATTTTGCAGGACCATTCGTCAATTGTGCAATTGATTGGTGCCGGTTGTTTATCATCATGTCTATTCCATGTGTTGGAATTATTGATCTTATTAGTATGGCTGCTGGAAATCCTTTAGATTCAGTTACGATATTTAGCATCCAATACATACCATAAATAAGATATATGTATAAAGTACCTGCTTCGTCATACAAAGTTTTTGTGCGTTCCGTCAATCCTACTCTAGCGTGGCATGCCTTATCTGTTTCGCCAATATATGCTTCTACTTCATTTATGATACCTGAATAATAAGAACCATCATTTTCAATTTTGACTATCTTTTTACCTAATAGTTCTCTTGATACAGTTAAGGTAGGTCTATCAAAAAAGTTTCTGTCTAATTTTTTCATATAAAAACTTTGGTGTGATTATTTGAATCTTTTGTCAAGATCAATAGTTCTTTGTATCCCAGACTCTAATGAAATGCGAGGTTCATACTTGAGAGTTGTTTGTGCTTCTCTAATGTCAGCACACATTTCTGTTACTCCTCCTGACTCGTTGTTGTTATATATAGGGTCTAATTGCATTTGTAATATTGTACCAATTGTATTTACCAGATGATTCAGGTTTGATGCTGTTCCACTGCCAACATTAATGACATTTTGACGTATTGTTTTTGCAGTTGATGATGCAGTTAGTGCATCGATTACATCGTCAATGTATACAAAATCTCTTGTTTGTTGTCCGTTTCCATACATAACTATTGATTCACCAGTGGATGCACACTTTAGGAATTTTGAAATTACTGGAGCATGTGAAGCTGGTAGAGGTTGTCCAGGACCATACGTATTAAATATTCTTAGTATGACAGTTTCTAGTCCCCATAGCATCCCTATAGTGCGCACATAATATTCAGCTGACAATTTGCTTACTGCATAAGGTGAGTTAGGATTGGGTATCATTCCTTCTTGAAGTGGTTGAGTATTCTGTTCACCATAAACTGCACCTGATGAAGCTAGTACTACACGTTTTACTCCTGCATCTCGCATGGCTTCCATTACACTGACTGTTCCACTTACGTTTACAGCATTGTATTCTCGAGGATATAAAAGTGATTGGGGTACTGAAACCTTTGCAGCAAGATGGTATACACATTCGACATCTTGAAGTAGTGTCCATAGTTTTGGTCTATCATTAATATCACCACGGGTAAATAACACCTTATTGTTTAGGCGTTCAAGTTCACCAGTACTAAGGTCATCGATTACTCGTACTTCGTGACCATCTTCTGATAGACGGTTTGCTAGTGCACTACCTAAAAATCCAGCACCACCAGTAATAAGAAATATCACAATATCACCACATTAAAGAACATTTGATATATACGGGTGAGAATTATAGCATGAGCTACAGATATAACTATTATCTTTTTGTGATAATAGATTTGTAATCCAGCTTTGCTATATAATTATTGTACATAATGGAGACAATATAATGAACAATGGTCATAATGTAATTCAGAATGTTTTGTTTGTATGTTTGGGGAATATTTGTCGTAGTCCTATGGCAGAGGGTATTTTGAAAAATAAGATAGATAATCTTGGTCTAAACGATAGGTATGTAGTTGATTCAGCTGGTATTGGAAATTGGCATTCTGGTGAACAACCCGATCCACGAATGCGTGCTACTGCATTAGAAAAAGGAATTGAATTAAATAGTCTTGCTCGTCAGGTTACTTCTAAAGATTTCAAAAAATTTGATTTATTGATTGCTATGGATAGAAGTAATTATTCAGAATTATTGATTATGGCAAATGATGAAGAAGAGAGAAGCCGTGTAACTTTGATGCGTAAATTTGATCCAATTGCATCAGATGATCTTAATGTTCCTGACCCATATTTTGGAGGAGATGAGGGTTTTGAAGATGTGTATTTTATGTTGGAACGGTCATGTAAAAATTTGTTAGAGTATCTGCAAAATGTTGAAAATACCTAATGATCTTTCCTGTTATTTAAATGAATCAGGAATGGGATCAGCTCTTAAGATTCAGCCAATTAATGGTGGTTATACAAATCAAGTATACCTGTTGGAAACAGAAAATAGAATTAAGACATTTTTAAAGATTAATACTATAGGTTGTCAATCTGTTTTTATTCGTGAAGCGGATGGTTTGAAGGCATTGGAAAATGTTAATGGAATTAGAGTTCCTCAAATATACGGATACGGAGAAGATTGGTTGCTGATGGAATTTATTGAAGTTAGCGAACCAGTAGAATCTTATTGGATTGATGTTGGTGAAGGATTAGCTAAAATACATTTAACCACTAATGAGAAATTTGGTTTTGCCAATGACAATTTTATTGGCAATAATTTACAAGTTAACACTTGGAATACTGATGGTTTCAAATTTTTTTCTGAATATAGGTTAGGTTTTCAATTTGAACTTGCATGTCAAAAAGGTTATATCGCAAATGATTATTGTAAATTGTTTGACAGATTGATTTTTCGTTTACATGACTTAATTCCAGTGCAACCAGCTAGTCTAATGCACGGTGATTTATGGGTTGGAAATCTGATGTGTGGACCACAGGGTGTACCTGTTTTTATTGATCCGGCGGTATATTTTGGTTGGGCAGAAGCTGATTTGGCTATGACTACTTTGTTTGGACAATTTGAAGAAGATGCTTACAATGCTTATGAAAATGTCAGACCACTCACTTTTGGATATAGGGATAGATTTGACATTTATAATTTATATCATTTACTTAATCATCTTAATCTTTTTGGGGTATCTTATCTCACACGGGTGCAAAATATATTGGATAAGTATTCATGATCTTATATATATATATTATGACGAAGGTATTATAAAGTCGCTGCCTAAAATTATACGTATGTCCACAGGACTGTTTGGATCATTTATATCAATTATGTGTGATGGTTGAACCTTGAATTTTTCAGAAAGCCAGCGGGTTGTATAATAATTTCCTGAATAATCATAGATTATGGTGTTTTCATAGTCAAATTTATCAGCATTTCCTACACTCTCTACAGCAAAGCCTTGTTCTTTGAGATAGTCGGCCATGCTATTTGCTAGCCCACTAGTCGTGGAACCATTTTGTATATCAATATTGGCAGATTCTTCGATTGCTAGTAAATTAGTGTCTATGTCTATTTTTGTATTAGTATATGGTGCTG
>DBHI01000052.1:0-13630 GCA_002296125.1 Anaerolineales bacterium UBA832
GTCCCTGATTGGCCAGCAAGATAACCGCTTGATTCTCCAATTGTGGCACCTGATGAAGCAGCTACTGTTATCCACAGAGGATCTAGCAATACTGCTGATCCGTAAGTGAATATGATACCAGGCACTGGTATCAATACTGTACTGTGTGTTATTGCATTAATGATAAGTACACCAATGTAACCGTATTTGAGAAAGGATTTATAGTGGTCTCTAAAGACGTATACTAGTAGACTAGCTACTACTATTAGTAGTAGTAAAGTTATTCGGATTAATCTTGTTTGATTATTGTTGTTATGTGCCATAGTGTTTACTTATTGATTGTATCATACGGTATTATTGGTACACGAATTATATGATAAGATTAGATATGATCCATTTTGGACTGATATATGAATAAGATCGTATTAAAGAATATTGATTTACTAGCAACAATGGATGCTAATTTCAGTGTATTAGAAAACTGTAGTCTTGTTGTGGATGATGGTATTATTCAGAATATTACTGCTGAATGCATTGATTATTATGATGACGTAGAATATGAAACAATAGATATGTCTGGATATCTAGTTATGCCTGGAATGATCAATTGTCATCATCATATGTATCAAAGCTTGACTCGTGTTATTCCAAAAGCTCAAAATGTTGGTTTATTTCAATGGTTGAAGGTTCTCTACCCTATATGGGGTAGATTGACTCCTGAAGCTATTTATGTATCTTCAATTGTTGCTATGTCTGAACTACTTTTGTCTGGATGCACTAGTTCTTCCGATCATTTGTATATGTACCCGAATGGAGTTAGTTTGGATGACTCTATTCGAGCAGCAAATGATATTGGAATTAGATTTCATCCTACAAGAGGATCAATGAGTTTAGGCGAAAGTAAGGGTGGTTTGCCTCCTGATCACTTAGTGGAAAATGAAAACGAGATACTTGCTGATTGTCAGAGGGTTGTTGAAGAGCACCATGATGAAAGCTATGGTTCAATGTTGAGAATTGGTCTGGCACCATGCTCCCCTTTTTCAGTTTCTGAGGAGTTGATGAGAGATACCGCCAATATGGCTAAGGAATATGACGTAAGGCTCCACACCCATTTAGCAGAGACTGTTGACGAAGAGGAATATTGTCTAAAGAAATTTGGATACAGGCCCTTAGAGTATATTATGCAGCTCGGATGGGATGTAGACAGTGTATGGCTTGCTCATATGGTGCATTGTGATAAATGCGATGTTGCACGATTGGCTGATGCTCGCATGAGTATTACTCACTGCCCAAGCTCTAATATGAGGTTGGCCTCAGGAATAGCTCCGATTAGGAGCATGTTGGATTCTGGTGTAAATGTATCTATTGGTGTAGATGGAAGCGCTAGTAACGACGGGGGCCATATGATTGGAGAGGCAAGGCAAGCTATGTTGCTTGCAAGATTAAATGATGTAATTAATTTTGAGTCTGGAGGTTATAGAAGAGCTCCAGATGAAGCATTTACTGCAATTAATGCCCTTGAGATGGCTACGAAGGGTGGTGCGGCCAGTTTGGGTAGAATAGATATAGGTAAATTGGAGATTGGATTGTGCGCCGATTTGATTGGGATACGGATGGATAAATTAGAATACGCCGGTGGGTTACACGATCCATTGGCTGCGGTTCTGATGTGCTCCAGCGTTAAACCTGATGTTGTAATGGTAAATGGACAAATTGTTGTAGAAAATGGAATGGTAGTAAGTATTGATCTTCCGCCTATTATTGAGAGGCATAATTCATTAAGTTATGCAATTGTAAATGAATAAGGAGTCACTATGGATGCGATGCTAAATAATATTATGAATCAGGTAGATGGTAAGCATGAAGATATTGTAAAGTTTTTACGTGATATTATTCGTATACCTAGCATGGATGGAAAAATTGGTGATGTGGGCGAGCGATGTGCTGTAGAAATGAAATCTTTAAACTTTGATGAAGTTAGATTTGATAAAATGGGTAATATATTAGGTAGAATTGGCAATGGAGACACGCATATTGTATTCGATTCTCATATTGATACCGTTGGGATTGGATCTGAAGATTCGTGGGAATGGGACCCATTTGAAGGTAAGATTGAAGATGGGGTTTTGTTTGCTAGGGGAGCTTGCGACGAGAAAGGTAGTACTCCTGGTATGATATACGGAATGGCAATAGCTAGGGATTTGGGTATTCTGGACGGTATTACAGCTTGGTACTTTGGAAACATGGAGGAGTGGTGTGACGGCATAGCTCCTAACGCATTTGTTGAAGATGATCCTGGAATAAAACCAGATTTTGTTATTATTGGTGAGCCTACTGACATGAAGGTTTATCGAGGACAAAAGGGTAGACTAGAAATGGAGGTTGTCAGTAAGGGTAGAAGTGCTCACGCAGCAAGTAATTTTTTGGGTGACAACGCTATTTATAATATATTGCCAATTATTCGTGGAATTGAAATGATGGACGAGGAACTAGGCGACCACGAGTTTCTTGGAAATGGGCGGATTACAGTTACTGACATGAATGTTAAAACAGCTAGTATAAATGCTGTGCCAGATGAAGCTGTAATTACTATTGATCGTAGAATGACAATAGGTGAAGATAGAAAAACTGTTTTAGAACAGGTTAGGAAATTGATTCCTAGTGAAGTGTCAGATAGAGTTACTGTAAGGGAAATGTATTACGATGAACCATCCTATACAGGATATGTGTTTGCTGTTGATAAATACTTTCCTGCATGGCTGATGGATGATACACATGAGTTGTGTTTGGCAGGACAGAAGGTACGTGAACTTATTGGTCTGCCTGTTTGCGAAACGGGTAAGTGGGATTTTTCTACAAATGGTATATATTGGGCTGGTAAGGCCGGGATACCGTCAATTGGATTTGGTCCTGGAGATGAGGTTACTGCTCATACCGTTGATGATTCTGTAAGAATCAATGATGTTGTTCAGGCTACAGGTTTTTATGCTTTGATCGGTGGTTTTTTGGGTAATAATATTTAGAACGAAAGGAGATTATATGAATTACGATTTACGTGGTAGAGATTTTATATCTGATTTAGATTTTAGCATTGAAGAAACAGAATACATTATTAGTTTAGCGATGGAATTAAAAGATAAGCGAAAATCTGTGCTTAAGCATGCTCTCCTTCGGGATAAGGTATTGGCTATGTTATTTTTCTTCAGTTCTACTAGGACTAGAGGTTCCTTTGAAGCTGGTATGGCACAACTTGGTGGACATGCTGCGTTTATAGAGCCAGGTACAACTCAGATATCTCATGGTGATACAGAGATGGAGCTTGGTGAAATTTATGGTCGATACTTTGATGGTATTGCAATTAGACACTGTGATTGGGGGGAAGGGAATGGATACTTGAATCGGGTTGCGTCATCTTCTATTGCTCCTGTGCTAAATATGCAATGTGATATTTATCATCCTCATCAATGCTTAGCCGATATAATGACTATGTTAGAGCTATTTGATGGTAATTTGAAAGGTAGAAAAGTCGCTGTTAGTTGGGCTTATGCTGAATCATACTTAAAGCCTATATCTGTACCACAATCTTTGATCTTGCAATTACCTAGATTTGGTGCTGATGTTATACTTTCCCATCCTCCAGGATTCGAACTAATGGATGATATTGTTCGAGAAGCTGAGTCTTTATCTAAGAAATTTAATACTGGTTTTGAAATTTGCGACAATATGAAGGATGGGTGCGAGAATGTTGATGTTGTATATGCAAAATCATGGGGTCCATTAGTTACTACATCGGATGAAGTGAAAGGTAAGGAGATGCAGGACAAGCATATGAATTGGATTGCTGACGAAGAACTAATGAGGGCAGCAAATGATTCTGCTGTGTATATGCATCCTTTGCCAGCCGATAGGGATGTTGAGGTATCTAGATCTGTATTAGAGGGTGATCAATCTGTTGTTTTTCAGCAGGCTGAAAATCGATTGCACGTACAAAAGGCAGTTATGGCATCGACAATGAGCGATTAGGAGAATAATGCCCAACAAGATTATTGTGGTTGCATTGGGCGGACACGCCTTGATTCTTGACGGTGATCAAAGAACGGTTACTGATCAGTACAAAGCTGTAGAGAAGGCTGCAAAACAATTAATAGAAATTGTGAATGATGGTTGGAAGTTGCTGATAACCCATGGAAATGGTCCACAGATTGGATATATTCTAAGGCGATCTGAAATGGCTCTTGAAGAGCTGCATCCTGTTCCTATGGATTATGCTGGAGCCGATACTCAGGGTGCTATTGGCTATATGCTACAGAGAGCTATGAATAATGAATTTTCACGCAGATCTATGAATAAAACTGTTTTTAGTATGATTACACAGGTTGTTGTATCTGTTAATGATAATGCTTTTTCTGATCCTACAAAACCTATAGGATCTTTTATGGATAAGAATACGGCTGAACTTATGGAATCTAAATATGGATGGGTAACGAAGGAGTATTCTACTAATGGTTGGCGTCGTGTTGTCCCATCACCGATCCCTAATCGTGTTGTGGAATCTTCGTTGATCAAGAGTGCAATGGATTATTCAGATGTTGTTATTTGTTGCGGCGGTGGTGGTATTCCTGTTGTAATAGAAAAAGATGGTATGCTAAAGGGTGTAGAAGCTGTGATTGATAAAGACTATACATCGAGTTTGATTGCCTCTGTAGTTGAAGCTGATGTTTTCGCTATTACTACAGATGTACCTAATGTGGCTATAAACTACGGAACAGAAAGGGAAGAACTCTTGCATGAGATAGATAGCGGATCATTGCGTCAATTGTATGACTCAGGGGAATTTCCTGACGGGAGTATGGGGCCTAAGGTAAAAGCTGGAATAAATTTTGTTAATGAGGCAGATGGCAGAAAGAGTATTATTACTAACGCTAAGTTGTTAAGGCGTGGAGTTGAAGGTAGAGCTGGCACTATTATTACTCGTACTAAAGGTAACTAATGAATTCTATCGGATTGAAAATGGAAGGTATCGTTAAGGACTTTCCCGGTGTTAGAGCTTTGGATCATGTAGATTTTATTGTTAATAAAGGTGAGATTCATGGCTTATTAGGTGAAAATGGTGCTGGAAAGACTACTTTGATGAGTGTTTTGTGTGGACTATATAGGGCTGAGGCTGGGAGTGTGTATTTGCATGATTCAAACACTGATTCTGAAAGGGAAGTTGTAATTTCTACTCCAAGAGAAGCAATTGTTTGTGGCGTTGGTATGGTACATCAGCACTTTAGGCTTGTTCAGTCTCAGACTGTTCTTGAAAATTGTATTCTTGGTATTCGTGATACTAATTTGGTTGTCGATTACAAGGCTATTGAAAAAGATATTATTGAGCTTGGTAAGAGATATGGCATGGAAATTAATCCAGAAGCTTATATTTGGGAGCTCTCTGTTGGAGAGCAGCAACGTGTCGAAATACTAAAGATGCTCTATAGGGATGCTGAGATATTGATTATGGATGAACCTACTGCTGTTCTCACCCCACAAGAAGCTAGGTTGCTGGGTGAAACTATGAAACTTATGGCTATTGAAGATAAGACTATAGTTTTCATCACACACAAACTTGACGAGGTGATTGAATTTACTCATAGATCCACTGTATTAAGAGATGGTAAAAATGTAAGCACTGTAGACACCGGCAATACAACAAAGAGGGAGTTAGCTAATCTTATGGTTGGTAGAGATGTGGTGTTTAGCATTGTTAGACCTAATATTAGTCCTGGTGATTATGTGATGGAGATGCGAGGCGTGAGTGTGTATGATTCTCGTGGAGTGCAGACACTGAAAGATATAGACATTGATGTGAAAAGCGGGGAAATTCTTGGTGTAGCTGGGGTTTCTGGAAATGGACAGAAAGAGTTGGCTGAAGTTGCTACGGGTCTTGTTGGATGTAAAAATGGAAGCATATATATTGGCGGCAGGGATATGAGTGATAGCAGTGCAGGTAAATTTATTAAGGCCGGAGTTAGCCATATACCAGGCGATAGGATTGGAGTTGGACTGGTTGGAAATTTGCCTGTTAGCGATAATTTGATACTTAAGTCATATCAGATTAAGGAGATCTGTGGCGGCTTGTTGTTTAATCAAAGATTTGTACATGAATATGTTGATAGACTTATAGATGAGTATGAAGTAGTTACACCAGGCAGGGATACATTGGCTCGTAATTTGTCTGGTGGAAATCAGCAGAAGATGGTTTTGGCAAGGGAGATTGAGTCTACGTACCGATGCTACGATGATACAAGATTGATTGTTGCTGTTTATCCGACGCGAGGATTAGATGTTGGTGCAACAGAGTTTGTGAGGAGTCGTCTAGTTAAGCAATGCTCTGAAGGGGCGGGAATATTGATGGTGTCAGACGATCTTGAAGAAATTATTGCCATTAGCACTAGAATTGCTGTGATGTATTCTGGATATATTGTTGATGTCGTTAAAGCCGATTGCGTAACACTTGAGGACCTAGGTATGCTTATGGCTGGTGAGAGGCCTATAGATGAAATTTAGTGTAGAGCCACGAATTGAGGCTACTAGTAGTTTGAGATTTGTTGTTATGTGTACATCTATATTGTGTGCATTTATGTTTGGCGGGCTGATTATGGCGATTGTTGGGGTTGATCCTGTTGATACTTATGTTGCTATGCTTGAAGGTGCTATTGGTCGATCTGAGGATTGGAATGATGGGCAATTCTATAGTATTACTGAAACATTAGTGAAAGCAATACCTCTGATGATAACTAGCTTAGCTGTAGGCGTAGCATTTAAGATGCTGTTCTGGAATATTGGCGCAGAAGGTCAGTTGGTTGCTGGAGCTATGGCAGGATCCGGGGTGGCTTTGTTTGCAAAGGATTATGGATTACAGTCAACTTATGCGGTGATTAATATAGTATTGATGTGCATAGCTGGGGTAATGGGTGGAGGTTTATGGGCTATTGTTCCTGCTTTCCTAAAGACTAAATTTAAGGTTAATGAGATTATTACTACTCTGATGTTTAATTATGTAGCAATCTTGTGGTACCAATATTTATTCAATGTAGCTTGGAAGGATCCTGACGGTATGGGATTTCCAGGTACTGCTAAATTTGATGGGATTTGGATATTAGGAAGGATTAGCGGTAGATTACACTGGGGATTAGGGATCGCACTTGTTTCTGGTCTGTTGGTTTGGATAATATTGGATATGTCGAAATGGGGGTATGAGATTCGCGTGATTGGCCAGAACCTTAAGGCTGCGCTTTATGGTGGGATTGACGTCAATAGAAATGTTTTGAGAGTTATGTTGTTTTCTGGAGGGCTGGCCGGTCTTGCTGGGACCGTTGAAGTATCTGGCGTATCGTATAGCCTACAGGAAGGACTCAATGTAGGTTATGGCTATACTGCTATTATTGTTTCTTGGCTTTCGAGACTTAATCCTATAGCTATTATGATTGTGTCTGTCGTTTTTGCTGGAATTATGGTTGGTGGCGATCAAATTCAGATGACAATGGGGTTGCCGTCATCGGTGGCATATGTGTTGCAGGGGGCTATGTTGTTTTTTGTATTGGGTGGAGAGTTTTTTGTTAGATATAGAATGACAATAATTATAGGACAGCGACATGCAGATAGTTGATATTGCTTTTTGGGCCTCTGTTTTATCCATTGCTATGGCAGCAGGTACTTCCCTTGTCTACGCTGCGGTTGGTGAGATTTTTGCTGAAAAATCTGGTGTCCTGAATTTAGGCGTTGAAGGCATGATGATAATGGGTGCGGTGACCGGTTTTGCTGCTGCTTATCATAGTGGTAATGTATTAATTGGTGTGGTTACGGGTGGCATTGTTGGTGGCTTTATGGCTCTTATTCACTGTTTTGTTACTATAACTTTGCTGGCTGATCAGGTGGTATCTGGCTTGGCTGTAACTCTTTTAGGTGGTGGATTGGCTAGTTTTTTGGGTCAGAGGCTAGGCGTTGATGGAACTCCCTTAGTGGGTTTGATTGGGCCTAGGTTATTAGAGATTCCGATACCTTACATGTCTGATATTGCGTATATTGGAGATGTTTTATTTAATCGAGATATGATGACATATTTACTTTATATTGTTGTGCCACTAGTTGCATTTTATATTAGACGTACTAGACCCGGTCTTTTTCTGAGAGCTGTTGGTGAAAACCCACAGGCTGCTGATGTTATGGGTGTTGATGTTGTTAAATGTAGGTATTTTTACACTGTAATGGGTGGCGTTTTTGCTGGTTTAGGTGGTGTTCATTTGTCTTTGAGTTATACTCCTGGTTGGACTGAAAGTATAACAGGTGGAAGGGGCTGGATTGCAGTAGCACTTGTAATATTTGCGACATGGGACCCCATTAGATCGGTTTTTGGCGCATTGCTGTTTGGTGGAGTTAACGCAATCCAATTCAGGATGCAGGCTGTTGGTACTAATGTGCCTGCTGCCTTGTTGAATATGCTTCCATATTTATTGACTATAGTTGTCCTTGTTATTATCACATACTTTGAAGGCCTAAGGAAAAAGTTGGGTGCACCTGATGCTCTTGGTTTACCATATATTCGTGAGGAAAGAGTATAGTGATTAATTTAACTGTAAACGGAGAATGTATTGTATATGACGGTGATGCTAGCAGAAGTCTACTTGACTTTCTACGAGTTGATATGAATATCACATCGGCCAAGGATGGATGTTCACCACAGGCTGCGTGTGGATGTTGTGTTGTTAGAGTGGATGATAAGGCTGTTATGGCATGCGTTAGAAGTATGCATCAGCTTGATGGTTGTGAGGTTGTCACAACTGAAGGTTTATCTGAAACGCGAAAGAAAATCTATGCAGAAAGTTTTGTTTCATGTGGTGGTTTGCAGTGTGGATATTGTATTCCGGGTATTGTTATGCAAGCTGATTCCTTAATTGACCGAGATGAAAATATTCAAAGATGTGATATCGTCAAGGCTCTTACACCACATCTATGCAGGTGTACAGGGTACGTGAAGATAATTGACTCTATTGAAGCGTCTGTTGAACGTATACAGAAGGATGATAAGTCTTTATCATGCCGTAATGTTAATCAAGACGTGGGCACAAGGGCTGACAGGTATTTAGGAAATGAATTTGTATTGGGTCAACATATTTATACTGATGACATACGTTTAGAAGGAATGCTATATGGGGCTATACGGTTTGTTGACTATCCGCGTAGTCGAATTCTTAGTATTGATACTAGGGCCGCAAAAGAGGTTGAAGGCGTGATTAGTATTCTCACTGCTGATGATATACCTGGCAACAGGTTTATTGGTTTGATAGAGCATGATTGGCCGTTGATGCTTGACGTTAATGATCTTAGTACTAATGTTGGTGATGTCATTGCATTAGTTGTTGCTATTTCAGAGGATATTGCTCGCGTAGCTGTTAATCTCATTGATATTAAATGCGAAGTTATGGATCCAATTACTGATCCGAATAAGGCAATAACTGATGGATCAGATGTTATTCGCGAGGGTGATGATACGAATGTGTTATCTAGATCTAGGATATCAAGAGGAGATAAAGATACAGCTATAAGCAATACAGTTTACTCTGTAAAAGAGAGCTTTTCGACTCAATTGATTGAGCATGGTTTTATGGAAACTGAATCTGCAGTTGGCTTAAAGGATGGGAGTGGAGTGATTGTTTATTCTCAGGGCCAGGGAGTTTACGAAGACAGGAAACAGATTGCTAAAATTTTAAATATCGATGAATCAAATGTGCTTGTTCGTATGATACCAAATGGCGGGGCTTTTGGAGGGAAGGAGGATCTGACTGTACAGGGTTATGCTGCATTAGCTGCTTTTATTCTTGACTGTCCTGTTAAAGTTAGATTTAATAGAGACGAATCGATTATGATGCATCCCAAAAGACATCCAGTATCTATGGATTATGATATTGGCTGTGATTCTGATGGATTATTGACCTATGTTATTGCTAAATTTATTGGTGATACTGGTGGGCGCGCATCAGTTGGCATGAAGGTGATGGAAAGATGTGCTGGCCATGCCTGCGGAGCATACCATGTTCCATTTGTTGACGTAGATGCATATGCTGTTATGACAAATAACATTCCTGCTGGTGCTATGCGGGGCTTTGGTGTAAACCAGGCTAACTTCGGACTTGAGAGCACAATTGACATGTTGTGTTTGGAGGGTGGATTTGATAGATGGGAATTTCGAATGAAAAATGCCCTTAAGCAAGGCAGTATGACTACTACTGGTCAGATTCTAAGAGATGATGTTGGCTTGAAGAGCACTCTAATTGCTGTAAAGGAATACTATGATAAGGCTAGATTCGTTGGGATATCATGTGGAATTAAGAATACTGGTATAGGAAATGGAGTAATTGAAGGATCTAAAGTAAGTCTCGAGTTTGTACGTGGGGATTATGTGGTTGTAAGGCATGGATGGACAGAGATGGGACAGGGTGTTAATACAGTAGCAATGCAGGCAGTGTGTAGTGAACTTGGATTACCAGCAGATAGCGTGAAAGTTGTTATTGATACTACTGATGAGCATAATACGGGCATGACAACTGCATCAAGGGCTACTTCACTACTCTGTAACGCCATAATTGATGCTTGTAGCAAAATTAGGGATGATGTTATTGGACAAGATTATAGTGTCATTGTTGGAAAGAAATATATTGGAGAATGGACTGTGGACTGGACAAATGAATTAGGGTCACGAAATGAGGATATACTTACTCATTATTCGTATAGTTATGCTACGCAGCTAGTTGAGCTTGATGATGACGGAAGAATTATTACTGTGGTTGCTGCACATGATGCCGGTAAAATTATTAATCCCACTTTATTCGAGGGACAGATAGAAGGATCGGTGCATATGGGGTTGGGGTACGCAATTAGCGAAGAGTTAGTTCTGAAAAATGGAGTTCCTGCTCATACTAGGCTTAGAAAATGTGGAATCCTGCGGGCTAGAGACATGCCAGATATTGTTGTTTTGGGGATTGAGGTACCTGATACATATGGTGCTTATGGATGCAAAGGTGTAGGGGAGATTGGCCTTGTGCCTACTGCCGGAGCTGTTGCTAATGCATTTGCTGTATTTGATAGGATAAGGCAAACTAGTTTACCTTTGCGTGACGTTGCTTCCTGATTGTATATGAATACGTATATTTGTAATGAGTGTGGTTGGAGGGTAAGCACCAGTGAAGTACAGTATGTCTGTCCAATTGATAAAGGTGTCCTTGATATTTGTATTGACTTTAGTAATATTGATGGAACACTGTGGACTAAGGATACGGAAAGTAGTTGGGATAAATCAATTTGGCGATACGCCCAAGTTATCCCAACGGATGTACCCCCAGATAGTTCTGGTATTGTAAGGCACTTAGGTGGAACACCCTTTTTCAGGTGTCCTGCAATTGAGGGGGAAAAAGGTCCTAGTGTATTTATTAAGGATGACACTTTGATGCCATCTGGATCTCTAAAGGATAGAGCTAGCGCTGTTGTTGTAGCTGACGCTATTGCACGCAAATCGCCGGGTATTATTACTGCTTCCACAGGCAATGCTGGCGTTGCGTTAGCTGCTATGGGAGCTGCTGCAAATATTGCTACTATTATTTTGGTTCCACGTTCAACTCCACAAGCTAAGATATCCCAAATGATTGCGTATGGAGGTAATGTTATATTGGTTGAAGGCAGCTATAGCGAGGCTTTTGATTTAGTTGTAGAAATTGTCGATGAACATGGAATTTACTGCAGAAATACTGCATATAATCCTTTAACAATTCATGGAAAGAAGACAGTAAGCTATGAAATTGCTGAACAGCTAGGATGTATTGAGCGAGAATCAGTTGAATATGGTTTTGTGGCTCCAGATGTTGTTTTAGTTCCAGTAGGTGATGGTAATATTATTAGTGGTGTGTATTACGGATTTAAGGATTTGCTGGAACTTGGTTTGATAAAATCTATACCTAAATTGTATGGAGTTCAAGTCAGTGGATCAAATGCTGTTGCGGCGGCATTCAGGCGTGGTGATAAATCAGTTAAGGGAATAATAGCTTCGACTAAAGCTGATAGTATTTCTGCAGATAGACCTGCTGACGGTAATAGGGCATTACGATCTGTAATTAATTCAGGTGGTGACTTTGTTACGGTTGACGAGGACGATATTGATAGCTGTGTATTACAGATGGCCTCTAGGACTGGTGTATTTGCAGAGAAGTCGGCATCCGTTGTGTACGGTGGATTACAAATATTGTATGAAGAAGGTGTTATTGGCGAAACCGAGAAAGTCGTTCTGCTTGTAACTGGGAATGGGCTCAAGACGCTTAATAATGAAGTGGAAATTGACTTACCAATTATTGATGTTAATATTAGACAATTAACTAAAGTATTATCTTTTATTATATAAGGCATGTGAGGTAATTATGATTGACTTGACTGTAGACAAGAAAGTTATGATGAGAAACGCTCAAATAGCTGGAAAAAGAGGAGTTACAATTCCAACATTTGGCCAGATGATTGATCACAATTTAATTCCTGATAACGTTAAAAACGAATTGATGGGTATTGGTATGTGGGATATTCATCCACGGAATTTGTATAGAATTGGTTGGCACAATGAGGCTGTTGATCATGGAGGTGGATTTGGTTTGCCAAATTTTGTTGAATTCCCTAGTGAAGTAACAGGAGTCGATGCTAGGATCATTGCTCTGATTGGTAAGTGGTTTCCAACTGGAGCTCACAAGGTTGGCGCTGCTTTTGGATGCCTGGTTCCCAGATTGGTTACAGGTCAATTTGATCTTGCGAACCAGAAAAGTGTTTGGCCTTCGACTGGGAACTATTGTCGAGGCGGAGCTTATGACGCTGCTTTGTTGGGGTGTGAATCAATTGCCATATTGCCTGAAGGTATGAGCAAAGAAAGATTTAAATGGTTACAAGGCGTTGCTGGCAATATTATAAAAACTCCAGGTAGTGAAAGTAATGTTAAAGAAATATTTGATAAATGCTGGGAGCTTAGGGATTCTGGTGAAAACTTGATGATATTCAATCAATTTGAGGAATTGGGTAACTATTTGTGGCATTATTGTGTAACTGGTCCGGCTTTTGCAGAGGTTGCTGAACAAATGAAGATTGACGAGGACGATGTGAAGGGATTTGTATGCTCAACGGGATCTGCTGGTACTATTGCTGCAGGAGATTACTTAAAAGATAGGTGGAAGGGAATTCTAATTGGAGCAAGTGAAGCATTGCAATGTCCTACGTTATTAAATAATGGATATGGTTCTCATAGAATAGAAGGTATTGGCGATAAGCATGTTCCATGGATCCATAATGTCAGAAATACCGATATGGTTATTGCTATTGACGATAATAATGTAATGAATGTTTCAAGATTATTTAATGAACAAGCTGGCCATAATGTTATGGAAAAGTTGGGTGTTAATCCTTCATTTATTGATAGCTTGGATCAGGCTGGTATTAGCGGCATAAGCAATCTGATGTCTGCAATTAAAATGGCAAAATGGTACGAGTGTGATTCTGATGATGTAATCTTCACAGTGCTTACGGACGGCATGGAGCTGTACAATAGTCGACTTGAGGAAATGTCTGCTCAATATGGTGAGTTATCTGA
>DBHI01000052.1:14034-18609 GCA_002296125.1 Anaerolineales bacterium UBA832
CTAAATTACTACGACAAGAAAAGAATTCATAATCTGAAATACTTTACATGGGTCGAACAGCAAGGAAGAGATGTAGACGAATTAAATCGACAGTGGTCTGATAAAACGTACTGGAGTGAAGCTATGGAAACTGCCTGTGAGCTCGATAGATTAATTACAGAGTTTAATGAGTGCAGCAGAAATGGTGAGTTATGAGTTGGGGGGACGGTAAAGAAAAAGTAGCTCTAATTAGTGTTACTGATAAGGTGGGCTTAGATGCGTTGGCTGTTTGCCTTATGCAGAATGGTTGGAAGATTTTGGCGTCAGGTGGTACTGCGTTATACATTAGTGAATTGGGCATACCTGTCATTGAGGTGTCTAGCTACACAGGAGCCGACGAAATGCTGGGCGGTAGAGTTAAGACCCTTCAGCAAAAGATTTATGCTGGTATTCTTGCCAGGGATACGACTGAAGATATGGAAGAGCTTTCTGAAAAAGGCTTTAGTGCGATTAGAATGGTTGTTGTAAATTTATATGGATTTTCTGAAATGGTTGCTTCCAGCGGTAGCGATATTGAGTGCATTGAATCTATAGATATTGGTGGTGTTGGGATACTAAGGGCTGCTGCAAAGAACTACGATAGTGTTCTATGTGTGAGTAGTCCTAGACAGTACGAAGAAGTTATGGGATACATTACATCTAATTCGGTGTCTATATCAGAAAGAAAAAGATATGCTGGTCAATGTTTCGCTCAGATTGCTAAATACGATGTTGATATCGCTGAATATTTTGGCTATTTTAGGTTTGATGTTAGTGAAAATGGTGGTGTACCGCTGAAATATGGTGAAAACCCACACCAATCAGCTAGATTGGTTGTTGATAGCGATAGTAATATGCCGCTAGGTTGCAACTTGTTAGCTGGCCCAAGTTTATCATACAATAATGTTTTGGATATTAATGCAGCGTTAAACTTACTCAATGAATTCACTCAGCAATGTGCTGTTGTTGTTAAACATAACAGCCCGTGCGGAGTGGCGGTTGGGAATAGTATCGTTGATACTGTTACTAACGCTATAGAATGTGATGCTGTTTCAGCTTATGGAGGTATAGTTGGGGTCAATGGAACTATTGACTTGGAGGTTGCTAAGTTACTTAGCAAAAAGTTCTTAGAGGTAGTTGTAGCGACTAAGTATACAAGTGATGGCCTCAGGTATTTAGAATCTAATAAAAGTAAAACAAAAATTCTTGAAATTGGTTTAGATTTTAATAAATACGTTAATTCTTCAGAGATTAGAAGTGTTAGACATGGAATGCTTATTCAGACTGTTGACAATTATGATGCTTGGAATGAATTAAGATGCGTAACTAAGATAAAACCTAGTAAAGATGAGTTAAATGATCTTAAAATAGCATGGTTAACTGCTAAACATGTGAAAAGTAATGCAATCGTTCTGGCTAAAAACAATATGACTGTAGGTATTGGTGGAGGACAGCCCAGTAGGGTTAGATCAGTTCAGATTGCCGGTCAAAATGCAGGAAGTCGTGGTGTTGGGTCTTGTATGGCTTCTGATGCGTTTTTTCCGTTTGCCGATGGTGTTATTGAGGCGTATAAAGCAGGTGTTCGTTCAATTGTTCAACCAGGAGGGTCTATTAGGGATAATGACGTTATTCAAACAGCTGATGAGCATGGAATGAGCATGATATTAGTACCTAGCAGACATTTTAAACATTAGTTAATTGTTTATTAAATTGCGTATAGGCATATATACATAAGATAAAAATAATGTTACTTAAAAGTACGATAAGCAGCGTAATAGGGCTTTGTTTACCAGGGATAATTATAGGATTTATTTTGTGGGTTTTTTTGAAACCTTGGATTATAGACTTGGAATATTCACGCCTACAAATGTCTGATAACATGTTTGTAGACATGGGTATAAAAAATGCTCGAATTATAGCTATTGATTGCGTTGATTATGTATTAGGAAATACTACAGATAACTATTTGGCAAAATTAACTGATGATAAGGGGCAGAATATGTTTAATCCTAGGGAAATTAAACATATGAAAGATGTTCGTAATGTGGTTAAATCAATTTTATTATGGTCGAAATGGTCATTTTGGATTGCTTTAATTGTAATTTGCGTATCATTTTACTTTAAGTGGGTAAGCTTATCTATACTAAGAAGTCCTGTTAATTTAGTTAATTGGACTTTTATTATCGTAATATTTACCGTATTAATATATATTTTATTGAATTTTAATTCATTTTTTACTACATTTCACGAACTATTGTTTGAGGATGGTACATGGACATTTGCATCTACAGATATGCTAATTAGACTGTTTCCACTGAAATTTTGGTTTGATATTGCAATCTATATAACTTTAGCTATACTAACTGAATGTGCTATTCTGTTAATGATAGTAAAACGAATTTAAGCTCCAAATTTTTTCAAACGTTGTGAATGGGCTAAAATTAGATTCATAAGGTACTTAGCTTTAATTGTGCCAATTCCGCCTGACGCACAACTCTCCTCTCCAAACAATTTATTGCTATCTATCCTAACTGTTTCAGGGGCCCATATCAATAGTGGAACTGGGTGCCATGAATGTGAACTCATTATAGATGGGGTAGAATGATCACCTGTAACAACAATTACAGAGGGATTAGCTTCAATAAGTATTTTGATATTTTTATCTATTTCTTCAATGATTTTAACTTTTCCACTATAGTCACCATCTTCACCACAACTATCTGTTTCTTTCACATGGATGTACAAATAATCAGACTGATCATCATCTAAAACATTTTTCGCCAGTTTAAATTGTTCATACACTTCCTTGCCTACATTTTCCACTATTTCCATACCAACTAATCGTGCAATTCCTTTATACATGGGATATGCAGCAATACAACTTGCATTCAAACCATACTTATCTATAAAACTACGCAAACCCGGATTATGCGAAAATCCTCGTAGTGTCACCATGTTCGCATCTTTTCTATCTCTTAGAATTTCCTGTGCACTATCAATCCAATGATTCAAAATTTCCACAGTACGATTAGCTTCTAAGTTTTTGGGTTTTGGCAATAATGGTTTTTCATTTATTACTTGAGGATCTGTATCATATACAGCATCGGATAATTCATTTCCTTTAAACACAGCAACAAATCGATGCTGACTCACATGACGAAGCTCTATATCAACACCTTCTATATCTATCTCTTTCAATAGCTCAACAAGGGGTTGAGCTATTTTATCAGAAATACGTCCAGCTCTACGGTCAATAATATTTCCATCTTGATCTGTAGTACAAAAATTACCTCTTACAGCTACATCACTTCCACTAACATTCATACCCACTCCATATGCTTCTAAAATCCCTCTGCCTATTTGAGATGCAATTGCATCATATCCAAATAGTGACAAATGAGCAGGACCCGATCCAGGAGTGATTCCATAATCTATTGGTAATATCTGGCCTGTTGCACCTTCTGATGTAAGTATATCCAAATTAGGAGTTGAAGCATACTCAAGTGCAGTTTTACCAGTTGACGGATGTGCTAAACCACCAATTCCATCAATTACTAAAACTATTATTTTAGTATTATTTGTTTTGATTAATGAACTTATTAGATCCATCGCAAAAATGACCTATTTATATATAACAAGGGCAGGTGTATACCTGCCCTTAAAAACATTCACTTTTTAACCATACTGCAAACAAACTATTGTAATGACAATTCTGTTTCCTTATCAAAAAGGTGTACATTATCAACATTAGTAGCTATTTTAACAGTATCTCCAACCTTAAAGTCTGTTCTAGGATCAACACGGGCTATCATGTCCTGATCTTGTACTTTAAGATATACAAATACTTCATTACCCATCATTTCCATAACATCAACACTTGCTGCAATTGCAGATTCATTAGCCACACCAGGTGGTATAAAACTAGGATCATGTAAATCTTCAGGCCTAATACCAAAAATAATATCCTTACCAACGTGCTTAGAATAAGCATCTTGCTTAGCACTTGATGTTGATAATTTCATATACCCCGTATCAATCACTAATTTACCATCTGACTGCTCCAATTTACCATTTCCAAAATTCATACTAGGTGAACCTATAAATCCTGCTACAAATATGTTACTAGGATTATCATACAATACTTGTGGACTATCTATCTGTTGAAGAATACCATCACTCATTACAGCGATTCTTGTAGCCATAGTCATAGCTTCAACTTGATCATGCGTAACATATATAAATGTAGATTGCAATCTTTGATGGAGTTTAGAAATTTCTGCTCGAGTCTGAACTCTGAGTTTCGCATCCAAATTTGACAAAGGTTCATCAAACAAAAACACAGCAGGATCACGTACAATAGCTCTACCAACTGCTACTCTTTGACGCTGACCACCGGACAGTTGTTTTGGTTTTCGTTTCAAAAGCATTTCAATCCCTAAAATTTCTGCTGCATCAACAACTCGCTTCCTAATTTCATCTTTTGGTGTTTTACGGAGCTTTAAACCAAAAGCCATGTTATCAAATACAGTCATATGAGGGTATAATGCATAAGATTGA
>DBHI01000052.1:18909-19083 GCA_002296125.1 Anaerolineales bacterium UBA832
ATCAAATACAGTCATATGTGGATAAAGTGCATACGACTGAAACACCATAGCAATATCACGATCTTTAGGAGCAACATCATTCACTACACGATCTCCAATAGATATTGATCCACCTGTAGTTTCTTCTAATCCAGCAAGCAAACGTAGAGCAGTTGTTTTACCACATCCTGATGG
>DBHI01000023.1 GCA_002296125.1 Anaerolineales bacterium UBA832
TAAGTTCTGCAGTATTAAAATCGCCACTAGGGTTATGGGCTAGCGCTACGTGCGGTGCTCCCAACATCCTAATGGATCTAGTTAAGCGTCTAGTATCAACTCCGCCCATTCCCAATAAATTATATCTTCTTAACCAGTCGGATAAATGTCCCAATGATCTCCAGTTTGATGGTTGGGTTGGATCCCATTTGACGATTAAGCCTTCGGCAGCGGGATTTTCAGTTTCGGCGTCTTCTGTATTTACCCCAACATTACCAATATGTGGAAATGTAAAGGTCACAATCTGGCTCGCGTAGGAAGGGTCGGTTAAAATTTCCTGATATCCTGTTATAGAAGTATTAAAACAAATCTCCCCTAGATAATTTCCTTCTGTACCAAAACCAAACCCTTCAAAAAAACTGCCATCTTAATTTGAGTGTCTCGTGAAACCTCTACCTGACCCTCAGGTGAAAGATGATCAATTTCAGCCCTTATACAGTTGCCACATGTATGATCAGCGCCTTGTGGAGAAGTAGCATAAGTAACCCCATTTCCTTTTATTGCTCTCGGATCATAAGCCGACATAGCTTGACCCTTCACAGCAGCAACACGTTTCACTTCCAAATGATTACCTGTTGACACAACGCCATTACCTAATACTTTACCTAAATCAGTTCCCGTTCTAATTTCATGGAGCAATTTCATAGCCATGTCTGCATCACCAAACTCCATCAACCCACCTTCAGCAGCTACTCCTAATGCTGCACCAACCTCAATGGTATCCATCCCGAGATCATTTATTTCCCAATTTAGTCTAGCTATATCATCTAAATTGTCTATACCAAGATTAGAACCAACCAAACCTATGGTTTCAAATTCAACTGGAGAAACTACTAAATCACCGTTCACATCACCAAAACAATTTGAACATTTAATAATACAACCAGCCATACATGCATGTGAAGTATCACTAGCACCACCTCTTTCTAGTAACAAATCACGCATCTTTTCTCCACCAATATCATCAACATGTTCAAATTGACCCGTAGAAAAATTGCGTGTAGGTAATGCACCAAAACCATTGCAGATAGCAGCCATTGCTGCAGTACCATAATCAGTATAGTTTTTTGTCTGAGGATGTGCTATAAGTTCTTCAGTGTAATATTTTCTTGCTGCCTTAAATAATTGTGGGTCATGTAGAGGTGGTTTCTCACCATTTTCAGCATCAATGACAATTGCCTTTATTTTTTTTGAGCCCATTACAGCACCCAATCCACCACGAGCACAAATTCTAGAAGCAGCGCCATCTTTATCTAAATTTTGAACACCTGCAGAATACATTCCCATCTCACCAGCAGGACCGATTAAAGTAATGCCAACTTTTTTACCATATCTTTCAATTAATTTTTCTGATGATTCATATACTCCCAAACCGACTAAATCATCAGCAGATTCAAACTTCACACCATCTACACTGATATGTATCGTAAACCATTCATCTATATTGCTCCCACCTTCTAATACTAATGCTCTAATCCCCAAATGAGACAACAACAATCCAGTTGATCCACCCGCATTACTTTCCTTGACGCCTCCAGTCAGTGGACTCTTACCACCTAAAGAGATACGATCACAAGAAGAAACTTTGTGACCTACTAACAAACCCACAGACCAGATCAATTTATTTATTGGGCCCATAGGATCACAACCAGCAACACCTTCATCTAACAAAATACGAGGTATAAGAGATCGCCCACCCAATTTATTGTATGCTTCAGATACTGGTTCAATAGACCCTAATCTAGAATCAACATTTATTCTCCAAATAGCATTATGAATGATAGTCATATATTAGACCTCTATAAAATAGTTTTATTATTAGCCCACTGCATTGTATACAAATTGTAATATTCACCCTTAGAGCTTAGCAAGTCCAGATGAGTACCCTGCTCTAATACAACACCATCCTGGAGAACTATAATCTTGTCAGCATTGACAATAGTATTTAACCTATGAGCAATCACAAACGATGTCCGTCCTTCCAATAACACATTTAGCGCTTCCTGAATTTTAATTTCATGTGCAGTATCAATACTACTTGTCGCTTCATCCAAGATCAATATGGCCGGGTCAGCAAGTAAGGCACGTGCAAAAGAAATTAATTGTCTCTGCCCAATACTAAGATTAACTCCATTCTCTCCAACTAATGTCTCATAACCATCAGACATCTGACTTATAAAGTCATGTGCACCAACTGTAGCAGCACATGTTTCAATATCAGTATCAGATGCACTTAATCGACCATATCTGATATTATCTCGAATAGTGCCTCTAAAAATAAAAGTGTCTTGTAATACGATTCCCATTTGAGACCTTAAACTTTGCATAGTTACATCACGAATGTTATAACCATCTATTCTGATCGTTCCATTAGTGACATCAAAAAAACGTGCAAGCAAACGAATAATCGTACTTTTACCTGCACCTGTTTCACCTACAAGTGCTATAGTCTCACCAGGATGGGCAGTAATTGTAATACCATCTAAAACCCGTTCTTCTGTTTTATAAGAAAATATCACGTTGTCCATTTCAATACGTCCAACAACCTTTGGCAATTCAATAGCACCAACATCGTCAACCAAGTCTGGTTTTGTATCCATAAGACCAAATATACGCTCACAAGCAGCCATAGTTGCCTGAAAAATATTATAACGTTCAGCCATCTCACGAATCGGCTCAAAAAATCTATCGACATATATCAAAAAGGCAACCAAAACTCCAGCAGTAAGAAAATCATTAAAAACCAAGTAACCCCCTGCTCCCACTAATAGTGCAGTAGCCAGTGATCCCATAAAATCCACACCGGGAAAAAATATAGCAGCTAATCTTGCAGTATCAGCATTAGCATCAAAATATGACAAGTTAAGATCTTCAAAATGATCTTTGTTTAATTGTTCCCGACTAAAACTTTTTGTAACTCTTATCCCACTAATAGATTCGTTCAGATAACCGTTTATTAAAGACAATCTAATACGTGCAGCCCTATAAACAAATCGCACTCGTTTACGCCAGTAATTGGTTAACACAGTCATAAATGGCAATACTACAAAAGTAACTAAAGCCAACCTCCAATTCATAATCAACATAGCGATCATAATACCTATCAATATAAATACCGACCGCGCAACACCTGTAAACCACCAAGTGACAAAATCCTGTAGTACGCCTACATCACTAATCAATCTACTCATTAATCTCCCGACACTATAATTATTGTGAAAATCCATAGATAAATTATGCATATGCTTAAAAAGATTGCTGCGCATATCTGATACTACCTTAGTACCAATATATGCCATTATAATTATGCGAGCCCTGTTAAATGCCAATTCTCCTAATGCAGCAATAACAAAAAACAATGCCCACTGCCTCAAAGAATATAAATCCCCCATACGAATCCCCGTATCAATTGCTTGACCAACTATCCAAGGCCGAATAACAGCCAATATTGCAGTACCAATCATCATCAACACAGAAATAATTAACTTCTTCCTATAGGATCCTATATATGCTATAAGGCGTCGCAACAAAACAAAATCATGAGTACTGGAGTGAAAATCATCATAATCATCTTCGAGAAATCTTGACAACCTATTCTCTCGCTGCTGTCTTTCAGCAGTCTCTGCTGAAAGCATATTCCTAAAAATCCAATTACGTCCAGTAACACCTAAAATTGAATTTTTGTTAGCTTTATTTATTTCCCGATCTGTTTTGTTTGACATTATATTTATTATCCAATCACAAATAAAACCCTTAGAAATTTAAACATATACTCAGCTCAATCATTCTTTCCACTAATAATATGAGAAAATTCATCCTGACTACGCAATTGCAAATCATACAAATTACTATAAATTCCTTTTAGATCTAATAGATCTTGATGCAAACCTCTTTCTACAATCTTACCTTTGTCCAAAACTAGTATCTGATCAGCTTCTTTCAAAGTTAACAAACGATGAGCTATTATAAAAGTGGTACGACCAACCATAAGTCTACGCAT
>DBHI01000124.1:0-4065 GCA_002296125.1 Anaerolineales bacterium UBA832
ACACCCACACCAATAGTCCCTATAGTACTTGAAGGAGAAGGCGAAACATTAATTTTCTCTGGTATCAAATGGGATAGTGGGATTATCCAAAATGCTGTTTCCAGATATATTTTGGAACAAGGATACGGATATAGTACAAGTGAACTGTTGATGCAATATGGAACTGAAGTTCAGGCTTTGAGAAATGGAGAGCTTGATATTCGAATGGAAATCTGGACTCCAAACGATGACTGGACATCAGCTCTTCAACAAAATGAAGTATTTTCTCCTGGTAAAAGTTTAGATGATAGTTGGCAAAGTACATTTATGATTCCGGGTTATGTTCAAGATGCCAACACTGGACTAACAAATGTTCAAGATTTAAATAATCCAGTATATAAAGCGTTGTTTGCGGAAGATGATAGTGGAGGCAAGGCTGTACTTTATAGTTTTGAAGGGACTGCTGAAGATCAAATTACTGCGTACGGATTAAGTGACCATGTGCTTTTGCGTGAGCCAGAATCTGTTAGTGATTTAGAAAACAAAATTAATACTGCGTATACTAATCAAGATCCACTGTTGTTTTATTATTGGGGGCCATCGATTTTGTCTTACAATCTTGATATGAGAAATTTAATTCAGCCACATCCTTCTAATTGTCTCAATTTAAATCCAAATCTGGGATGTGCGTATCCCGATACAGAAGTTATGATCGGTATTCATTCAGACTATCTTAGTGATGATTACATAGAGCTTAGAGATTTCTTAACAAAGTGGGATTGGAATTCGAATAATCAGATACTATCGGAAATTTATTATAACAACATAAAAAATTCTAGCTATAATCCATCCCAAGATACGGCTATTTGGTATCTCAAGAATAATAATGCTTGGAAAGATTGGGTAACACCAAATGCTCGCGAAATGATCGATGAAGCACTAACGACTCAATATTTATCTAAACTAACTAATATTTCAAATAATATTGAAAATAATTATTATGCAGACTGGTCACCGGATGGGTCTAAAATAGTGTTTACTTTTGAAAATTCTGATAATGAACATATCTTTGTAATGAATAGTGATGGTACGTATCGACTTCGACTTACATATAACGGAAAAAACCGTAGGCCTTCTTGGTCACCCGATGGGGCTAAAATAGCTTTTGATTCAGATAGAGCAGATAATGATAGTTTTTCTGGAAAGTTTGGTTCTAGGGAAATATATGTAATGAACTCAGATGGAACTAATGAAATTAGACTTACAAATAATAGTTATGATGATTATAAACCTTCATGGTCACCTGATGGAACTAAAATAGTGTTTACTTCTGAAAAAGATGGATTACCTCAAATTAATACTATGAATTCAGATGGTACAGATCAAATTAATATTTCAAATAATAATGTAGAGGATAGCAATCCATCGTGGTCTCCTGATGGATCTAAAATAGTCTTTACATCGAAAAGAGACGGAAATATGGAAATCTATATTATGAATATAGATGGTACTAATCAACTTCGCCTTACTAATAATAATAGTTTGGAATATAAACCTGTTTGGTCTCGTGACGGGACTAAAATAGCATTTACTTCTGAAAGAGATGGAAATGCTGAAATCTATATTATGAACGCAGATGGTACTCAACAAACTCGTCTCACAAATACATTTGATATCGATGAATGGGCGACTTCATTGTCACCTGATGGGACTAAAATCGCTTTTGAATCAGATAGAGATGGAAACTGGCAAATTTTTGTGATGGATAATATTCCAACTTAATGTATCCATAACCCTTCTTAGCAACACTGTGATAAAATCCCTCGCAAAGAGAGGTGGTAGTAATGTTAATAGCATTAAGAATTCTAAGTGCAATAGTTTACGCAGTTATAGGTGGGTATTTACAAGCTATTCTTCTTCTTCTTCTTTTTTCAGTAGCATTTATGGAAGAAAGAACCAACCTTTATATTGCAATTTGTTTTATAGTAGCTATCGTTTTTGGGTACATAGGTTTCTATATAAACACATATTGGAATCAGCCATATGGGAAAACAATCTTTATAGGTGTACCTGTCCTGCTAGCATTAATTATCTTAATGCTAATATTCAACACCTTCAATATAGTTGATGAACTTATTCTAGATTGTATGTACTACTATGGTGCTAATTGTAATTATTAAACTGTCACAACCCTGTGATACAATCTTGGCATTATGAGAGAACAATTTATATACTTATTAATTGTCACTGTAATAATAGTTTTTGTGACATACCCTTTTTAGAAATGAGGAGTCATCATGCAAAAGCAGATAAATCTTGTCATCCATGGGGTGGTATCAGCTGACGAGATTCCGGGTATTGACCGGATTGCAGGCGATATCCGAATTAACTGTGCCCCGGACCTGGAAAGCCTGCAGGCATTCCTACCTCAGGCAGAAGTGCTTCTGAGTTCGAATTTCCGAGCAAAAGACCTACAGCAAACCTGGCACCTGGCAGAGCGACTTCGCTGGGTTCAGGTGCGTGGTGTCGGTGTTGATGCGATGCTGTTCCCGGAATTCGTAGCCAGTGATGTTCAACTCACCAACGTCCGTGGTGTGTTCGACCGGGCGATGGCGGAGTACACGCTAGGATTGATCCTGGCATTTGCCAAGCGACTGCCCGAGACATTTACCGCCCAGACTCAGCATCGCTGGTCATATCGATTGACGGAACAGACACTGGGGCAGAAGGTACTCGTGGTTGGTGTGGGCAGCGTCGGCCGAACAATTGGACGCCTGCTAAAACAAGCTGGCTTTAAAGTCTCCGGCGTCGGCCGTAACGCACGTGATAGTGATCCTGACTTTGAACAGGTCTACGCAGTAGATACTTTGGTACAGTCACTGGAAACAGCGGACTATGTAGTGCTGATTACGCCCCTGACAGATCAGACCCGCGGGCTTTTTGGTGCGAGTGAATTTTCTGCCATGAAATCAAGTGCCCGGTTTATCAATCTGGGTCGTGGCGAGTTGGTTGATGAAGAAGCGCTGATCGCAGCGCTTACTTCAGGTGTCATCGCAGGTGCCGGACTGGATGTGTTCTTAAACGAGCCTCTGCCTGAAAACAGTCCATTTTGGGCCCTTGAGAACGTCATTGTTTCGCCACACATGTCGGGTGACTATCATGGGTTCAAAGAAACGGCGGCGGAAGTTTTTCTCGATAATTTTGAGCGCTATCGACAAGGGCGTCAACTAGTGAACCGGATCGACAAAACACTCGGATTCGTCAATACACATTAACCAATAATTGCAGTAAAAACTGCAGTAAATTCCCATAGATGGTAGTCTACAGTCCATTGATAATAGGGTGATTTAGGTTTAAAATCGTTACTTTCAGCCACCGTAGCTCAGGGGTAGAGCAACTGTTTCGTAATCTTCTGTGACTAGGTTTACCATATACGATTTTATATCTGTACGGTGTGCATAATCATACGTGGCTGTTCTCTCGTGTTGCATTAAAATTGCATTAAACTTTACCCCTCACGTGCGTATGCGTACCCACCCACGTTTTTTATCTATGACAACACAGTGACAACAGCACTTACCCTGAGCATCTACCCTGTGGTAAAATCCCCCACAACAGAAGTGCGAACAGTTACGAGGTCAAAATGCCAAAGAAAGATTCGAGTGGGGACAAGTGGTGGGACACGAAGTTAGCGATAGGAATGCTGATACTCCTAGTATTTATGTGGGGTGGAGTTATAGATGGGTCGGGAGAACCACCAACCAATCGCTTGAGTGCCGATAGGAACACATCTCTATATAAGTGGGAGACGTTGATAATGTACAGTATTGTTTCTATTCTCTTTGTGTTGGTTTTGTTTGCTCATTTATTGGCACTCATAAATTATCTATGGGACACGTGGCAACGGAGACATCCACACAATCGTAGCTTAAAGCCTCTTTTCACTGCTGTAGTACTTGTTGTTGCTGTTATTGTTTTTTTGTATGTTGTTGTAAATATTTATCCATTTGTTGATTATTTAATAGATAAGATTAAAACTGTCACACATACCTGATACGTACCCTGTGATACAATCTTGGCATTATG
>DBHI01000124.1:4380-4757 GCA_002296125.1 Anaerolineales bacterium UBA832
CTGTGATACAATCTTGGCATTATGGAAGTACTAGAGGTAATGAGGATTCTTTAATGACACTATCATTATTATTCAGTCTTACAGCTGTTGTTGTTGTATGTATTTTTATCATTCTCAAGTTCAAGTAAATGGAAATTATTTCTATTTGTGAAAAACCTTTTTTATAAAAAATTAAATTGTCACGCATAAAAGTACTTAATTAATCCCCAATTGCATTAAACATTGAATTAAATCCTAATATCAGGGGTAGTCGACCCCCATTGATTTACCCCTGTTTTAGGTTTAAAATCGTTACTTTCAGCCACCGTAGCTCAGGGGTAGAGCAACTGTTTCGTAAACAGTAGGTCATGAGTTCAATTCTCATCGGTGGCTCCATG
>DBHI01000124.1:5095-13472 GCA_002296125.1 Anaerolineales bacterium UBA832
TTTTGAACCTAAAAAGAGCCAATAAGCGTTAACCTACTGGCTCTTAAAACTTCTCCGTACATCTATTTGTACAACAATTATCACAAAAAGGACTTTTGTAATGACAGGCATAATGCTACAAAACACGAGCTATTACAAAAGGACTCTTGGCATACATAAAAAAACACAGGCGCGTGAGGGATATAGAGTTACCTATTAATCACAATTCCACAAGAAGTCACTCTATAGTTTATCTCTTCACCACCTGCTAATTTAATTGTAATTTCAATATAACAACTCGGATAGTTTGTCTTTGGATCAATCGGCATATCATTAGGATTCATTACAAGTTTAGCAGGCAGTATAGCTTCTTTTAGTGTTGCTGTTTTAGGAACGAAGGATTCGCCAGTAGCAATAAGTTCAACAAACTCAACATAATTTTCCTTTGCAATATATTCAGGGAATAAACCCGCTATAGTTTCACCAGACCCTTTCCAAATAATACTTGCTCCATCTGAAGCAAATAGCTCTATGGGGGTACCATCACACTCTGGAATTTGGTCAACTGGTGTACCTGGATTTGCTAGTTTCTGATATTCACATCTTTCTTTTTTAACATTTGTGTTTAATGATTGGTGCACAAGTATTTCAGTTTCTAAGTCAAGTATTAATGGTTGTTTTGTTACAACAGGATTTGTAAATATTCTTCCATATAGGTCAAGATTCGAAAGTGAAAATGGTGCTGGTGTGGGGGTAGGGTTTAATATTGCCTCAATAGTATCTAACCTTGCTTCAATATCAGATAGGTCAGGATTCTTTATTCCATCAACTTTATCCTCAATAGCGTCTTGTTTTACTTCAATGGCGTCTAATCTTTTCTCAATACCAGACAAATCCACTGGTTCTGCAGATTCTGTGGTTGATAATCCAAGCTGACTACAAGCTGATAGTGTTAGTAATGTTATAGATAAGATAATTAATTTCTTCATATTGCGGTGATTATATCACAGGGTCGACAAGGGGTATGGCTTAGAGAATTGGTATAGGGTAGTACAGATACCTGTGACAGTTTTATTTTTTATAAAAAGGGTTTTTCACAAATAGAAATAATTTCCATAACAGATAAGCAAAAGTCACAATCAAAAGAATTATACTAATTACGTTCCAGAACCAAACGAAAATTTGAGTCTGGGACAGACCTATTAGTACAGCCATTATAAAAACACTAGCTGCTAAAAAGTAATAAAATTTAACATCAAATTGCACTGACTATCAATGCTACCACTTGAAATGCACCCCATATCAAAAAGGTGGGAATAAGAATTTGCTTCCAAGTACGTTTTGTTTTAATCATTTTATTCATAATGCCGAGATTATATCACAATCAAACCTAAAGGGACGCACTATAGGGACATTAAAAACTATGTAGGGACGTGACTGACGCCTGTGATAAAAAACGTGTGTGTCTGTACGCTCGCACACGAGGGAGTGGAATGCATGTAAAATGCATGTAACCAGTATTATTGTCTGTTAGCTCCTGTGATATGTTTACCAAGTAGTTACCATATATGCCAAACCTAGCTGTTACAGATTCGTAAACAGTAGGTCATGAGTTCAATTCTCATCGGTGGCTCCATGATTTTGACACCTCAAAAAGACATTGCTCAAACCTATAGGGAAACACTATAGGGATTTCAAAAGTAGTGTTATTCCCAACTTTGTTACTGACCCCCAAACTTATCAATGATAAGTTGTTCTGCTGGTTTGCCACGAAAAGTCCTACCTTGGGGGCCGATCTCATAACTCCAATCAGCGTAAGGACCTGTGGGATTGGTGGAATCGAAGGGAAACCATGTCAAAAATAGAACTCCCTTGAACCAAGATCGGTCTAATTGACTCGCTGCTTGGAAGAAGGCTTCATATTGGTTGGTCTGATCATCATTAGAAGCTGGATTGGTTTGTATTCCAAAGTTAGAATTCCAGTTACTGGCCGCACCATCTAAACTGATGAACGCCATATCGCCTATCATAACAGGTTTGCCGCTTATGGTGTGGATAGCCTCAATTTCGTTCATGATTGAGTCATTAATTCCCCAGATGCCCCACTTGTTCATGTCGATTACCGAATCCAGGTCTGTGGAGGTATCCGTCCAGCTTTCAACAAGTTCGGCAACGGTTGGATTGTTGTTCCCAGTGGCAACATGTTTATAGAATATGCTAGTCATCACAGTATCGAGCCGATTCAGAAAGACAGCCTTCTGTGCCTCTACAGGATTCAGGAAGTTCGCGGTAATTTGACCGTTATAGACAGCTTCCACTCCATCTATGATAGTGTTCCATTGGGCGGTATATTTTTGATCTGTGGTCAAATTGGCCATCTCGTATGCGACATCGAACGCATCAACTCCAGCCTGTTCGGAAAGGGTAGCAAAGTACACAAGCTCTTTGCCCCAATTGGTGAACCAAAGGTCCACGTCGTTGGGCATGTATTTACCCATACTAAATTCAGGGTCGGGGTGCCAGAAACCGATCTTGAGGTTAACAATGAACCCTCGCTCTTTCAGCCGTGCCACCAGGTCATAAAACTGAGCATCCGTGAGAGTTACATCTGTGTTTCGATCAAAGACCACTCCATTTGGGGAACTGTCGTCAATTTTTACATTGTAATGGATGCTGACGTAGTTGATATTCATTTCGGTTAGAAGATCTAATGACTCAATAAATTCCTCCCGCATAGGATCATCAACCGAAGGCATCCAGGGTTGTCCCCAGAATTGAATACCCACTCCTTGATTCTGAAAAGGTCGGACATCCAGAGACGGAAACGACGTAATGGGTGCTGGGATAGGAGTTGCAGTTGGGCGAGGTGTAGCTGTAGGCACAGGCAAATAAATTGATGTAATTGATGTAGCAGTTGGAATCAGTACGGGAGTAGCTGTAGGTGTTGGTTGATTTTGCAAAGCTTGCTGATCAGTTTGATCTACAATTGCTTGTATTTCCTCATCACTAGATCCTCCACAAGCAACCAATATTAGTAATGTTATTAGTAGTGTTATTACTTTGTTCATTTGGTGGGATTATAGCATATTCCCATTAGGGATCTGCACAACAATTGCACAACAATAGGAATGAGCTGTTATATATAGCTATGCACAGGTTTTAGGTTAGGATTCGTATATGCTAGGTTTGGTGCTTAATAATTCGTAAACAGTAGGTCATGAGTTCAATTCTCATCGGTGGCTCCGTATCTTTTTATTTAGTAACAACTTTCCTATGATATAATGCATCGCAATTAAAACGGAGAATTTTTTATGCGTACATATTTAAAGGTTTTTGGGGTAGTAGTTCAAATCGTAGTAGTTATTTTACTTATAAACGAATTCGTTTTATAGAAATACAATCTACTTTTTACTTTTGGGTTAATATTATTTAACGCCATATTTCAGCATTGTCTTGGGGTTTATAACCGATATCTGACTCGGAATTCTTAATATCCCAAAATCTCCATTTATTGTTTGAAACACCATAATAAATTCCGTATTTTAAAGTTAATGGTGCTTGAATACATTTTCTAAACAACTGAACAAGGTCTGAGTGACTGATAAGGGTAGCAAATTGTCTATGATTTATTGGCTTCCCTTCAGCATTTAGAGTTCCAATTCTAACAGATAAAGAACTTAATCCATATTGGTCCGAATAAAATTTTCCTGCAGCCTCGCCAAATACTTTTGCAATTCCATAAGGTCCGTCAGGCCGAACTGGCATATCCGTGGATATTAATGGGATTTGGTTAGATTTCAGCCCTGCATAATCACCTTCAATAATTTGGCTATAGGGCCAGTCAAATTCGTGCATGCCAGTAGCATGGTTTGAACTTGCAAATATAACTCTTTTTACCCCACACTCTTTCGCAGCTTCGAGAACATTTGAAGTACATTTTAAATTGATATCATGAATAACTTCCCATTTACTATATTGGTCGGGGTTACTGGCAAGATCTATGACCATATCAATACCTGAAAAGGCTGGCATAATATTTTCAAGAATCGTACAATCTGCTTTTATAGTAGGTACATAAATTGAATTTTCTAAATCTACACCCGTTACTTCATATTCATCTTTCAAAGCAACGGCTAACACAGAACCCACCAATCCAGATACTCCTGTAATTAATATCTTTTTTTTCACCACTTCAAATGCTCCACAATATGAGGACTAGTGTGATTTGCCTGATGTATTTTAAAAATGTAATTATACTTTTCTGTTGGGTCTATTAAAAATCTCCTAGAAAATATCTCTCTATTTTTGATCGCTATCATTTGTTTTAATTAAAGTCTCTATATCCTTAAGACAATATTCAACCATTTCTTGAAGTTCTTCTAGCATTAGCATACTTTCATTTTCTGATTCAGTTTCTTCATCGTAACTCAGCATGCTATGTAGTTGATCTAAGGGTTTATCCATACTTTTAGCATTACTACACATAATCATAATTCCATGCACCAGGGAGTTAAGTTCTAATGCTTTTTCTTGTGCTTCGTCTAAAGCGTACCAAATCATATTGGATTCTTGTTCAGCGCCTTCACATTGGGAATATTCATTCAATAGCTCTTTGATTTCTCGTTCATCTAAATTATAAGGATTGTCATTCATTGTCATGTAGCACCTCTCTTCTCTGAAGAATTATATCAAGTGTTACGAAATGTATGCAATTTGAACCTATATAAACAAGCCTAACAAAGTTTGGTTAATTTGTGTGATTTATTTCCACTGTACCAATTTTTGTATCTACTGAGACAAGTCCTTGAATAGAATCTAAGGCTTGTGCTCTTGTAGCTGTTGCTCTTTCCATAGCCTCATTATTTGCATATAAAGATACATATATAGCAATGTTTTCTTCAGTATGAATTGCTAAAAGTTGTTCAGCTTCTGGAAAGTTATTTGGTGCAGTTTCTACATATGATTTTACTGCATTAGCTGTATTTTCCTTTGAATCAAAAGTGATTGTTGTAACCCTTACTACTGACATTAGTGCTCCTATAATATTATTTATGAAATTAAATGATAGCTCTTATTATTACTGGAATTTTATCATGATCAAAATAATAATGGTATAAAAAACGTAATTCGTAAAAAAATAGCGAATATAATTAATTCTTAATTGTATGTTTTTTTAGTAATTTCCCACACTGAGTTGCTATGAGAGCATCAAACGCAATCCAAAGTAAATAATAAGGAACGATCATAAGATTTCTAGGAGTAATTCCTTCATCTAATCCTACATTTCGTATTATTTTTAATATGAGATTTATTGAATGGAATGAAACCAAGAACCATGCAAAGATTCTTACCAGATGAATAATAGTACGTTTCATAGTTTATTTATTGACCTTCGAAAGTTGTGTAGGAAGCTTCATTTGAACCCGTATTTGCAACAACAATAACTCCGATAGAATTATTACCAAAACTATTACCTCCAGCATTGTTGCTATTGATACAAGAATATTGTAAAGATCCTCTTGATTGGATGTAATAAGTTCCAGGATCACTAGGTGCAGTAAAACTGAAATTCTTTGTTACATTTCCTCCACCATAAGTTCCCCCGCTTCGTAGACATGTATTATGAACATCTTGAACCCGTAAGTAGAATTGAACTATACATCCTGGACAATATCCATTTGTATGGGTGTATGTTAAGTTGCTACTAACATTAACAGTTGAACCAGGAGTAACAATAGCATACGGCTTTCCGGTACTATTGATATTTAAGTTTGTCCAGTTTAATGTGCGAGCTGCATAGCTATCAGTATGAGGTAATATGTTATATGAAACTGTTTGGGTTGGGTCAATAATATTAATCTGTGGAATAAATATATTTTGTGTTCCCATAAGGTTGCCATTATTATCGTTGTATGTTCCATTTGGATAGTAGGTTTTTGTAAGTGTTTGGTTATTATTTAAAGGTGAAACTATTTGTGCTTTTTGCCAGGTATATGTTCCAGTTTTAGGTGTTGTAATACTCGCATTACAGGTAAGTTCGTGTTCGTTAATTTGTAAGGTTTCACCAGTAGAAGTATCTTTAAAATCAACAATAAGCCAAGGTGATCCAAGATTATATGTCCCAGAAATATCACATCCTACTAGGTTTAAATATCCGCCTTTTATGCCAGTGACTGTGCCGTTATTACGATTAGTGTTGTCGTAAGAACTATCAAATGTCACTGAAAAAATGTTAGCGTAATCTTCGGGACTTGGTGCAGGTGCAGGTGTCGGAGTAGGGGTAGGAGTAGGTGTGGGTGTAGGAGTAGGTGTAGGTGAAGGTGTTGGCGTTGGTGTAATAATTGGTGTTGGAGTAGGAGCAGCAAAATCAAAATATAGGTGTTCTGCTGTTATTTCATGGTTAATAATTTTATTGGCCGGATTGTCGATATTTTGATCAACTTTTCCTGTGTTCCAATAAGTTGAACGAATGTTGTTATCATCTTTAAGATTAACACGATCCCATAAGTAATATCCTGACTGATTCCAAAAATCACCTTCTACGGTTAATGCTATTGTGCAGCTTAACATTGCTTTATTTTCTATAATTACATTATTAAATCCAAAGCAAGAAAAACTGGTTTCTTGGGTATCTCTTATAAACCAAACACTCGCTTCTTTGATTCCATTAAGGTTAGGTTCAATTGTTATTTCTATTGAAATTGCACGTTCATTATTTGATATATTCAAATTGTTTAGTACTGGTCCAACCATTGGAGTTGGAGTAGGAGTTGGTTTAGGAGTAGGAGTTGGTATAGGCGTAGGTTTAGGAGTAGGAGTAGGAGTAGGAGTAGGAGTAGGAGTAGGCGATACAGAAGTTGCTGTTGGTTTTGTAGCAACTGGTGTAGAAGTTGTTTCAGGTTTAGGGGTAGGAGTTGCAGTTGGAGCTTTTGTTGGTGTAGGGACAGCAACAGTTTCTGTATTTGATGCTGTTTCAGTAGTTGTTACAACTGAGTTACTTGTGGAACTTATTATCGAATTTGAAGTAGTTGTATCTTCTTTTAAATCAGGTTTTTCATAATAAGTTTTGAGGGTTGAATAATTATTTTCTATTTCATTTAATAATATCGGATTTAATTCAGAAACTATAATGGTTGGGTCGTCTCCTGCAGTAGCTCCAGTAACAATACCAATTAATTGACCGCATAAATCAAATACGGACCCTCCATTAAAATCCTCTGATATCGCGGTTTGAGAAGAAAATACATAAGTATTTAAACCTGTAAGATTTGATCGAGAAGATTGATATGAAGCGTTGATGGTACTATAAGGTCCGTTAAAAATATAAGAGCCAGTAATAGCAATTTCATTTGGGATTGGGGTTGATCCTTTAGTTACGATCCCAGTTAAACTTGATGGAATTTGAGTCTCAATAATACCTATATTTGCTGAGGGATAAACTTTCGCGTTTAAACCTTCAGAGACAAAGCCACCATAGAAATGAACAGAGAGTTCTGAATTTGATGAAATTTTTTCTGCGATATTATTTGCACTTGTAATTATGTAGCTTGTACCTTTTATTAAAACCCCTGTTATGTAGCCTACATCTTTAATTTCAACACTTACCAAGGCTGGTTGTACATACCATTTAGGGTCTTCGATAATAGTACAATCACTAGGTTCAACACCATCATTGGATTGGCACCCAATCAAAAGCATTAAACTTATTAATATCGACGGTAATTGTATATTTTTAATTATCATTTATTAGTATTGACTAAGTGATTAGATAAGGAAATTTTAAACTTAAAAACTTATAATTACAAATTTAGTTAATAATAGGAGACCCATGGTGATGTACTAGGTACCATTGGTTTTCAACTCTACGGAAAATATTTGTAGCTTCTACTCTTCCTTCATTAACCTTTCCATTAACTACTGAGCGAAGAGATTCAGTACAAACAATCCATCCCCATTCCCCTTCGATTTTGATAGAAGATTCCGTAATGGTGAATTGCATCACCATAGTATTGTTGAATATGTTTATCCAGCTTTGTAGTATTTCTTTTCTTCCTTGAATTAAAGGCCATCCTGGATGGATACAGGTAACTGCTAATTCTTTATCCCATAATTCATTCATTTCCTCTATATCAAATAATTCGAATGCTCGATAAAATCTTGTATTTGCCTCTATTAATGAATCAGTTTTTTCCATTTTTATTACCTTTAAACTTATACGTTATTAGCACTATTACAACAACTAATATTATGAATGAAAAACCTGAAATTAGAGCAGATATATTTATTCTGCTTTGTGCAGTGTTTACACGATCTACCTGTTCTATAAATAAATCCTGTGTTTTTGTGGTTGACTGAATTTCTTCAGCTGGCTGTATTGGTTTATTTTCATTTAATTCTT
>DBHI01000042.1:0-3980 GCA_002296125.1 Anaerolineales bacterium UBA832
ATATCTCCTTAATATTTTCAATTTTTGTACATAAATAGTTCTATATTACTTCATACCTATAATACTCTTTCCAATATTAGCTTCATCTGAAATTACTGTATTAAACAAACTACTTGGACCACTCATAACAACTAACACCCCTGGACCATGCCCCCCTCGTAAACTCTTTCCTTGACAAACAATACCAATGCTAGATCTACCTACAAAACGCCCATGACTATAAGTATTGTCCCAGTCAGTAATCATTACCAAATCCCCAAAACAAAGCTCATCATCTAAAAATGAAGATGCAATAGACATCTGAATAGAAATAGGACCATACTCACTCAAACCAGCTCCTGCACCAGCAGCTTCAGACGGAATTTTATGCCGCACTAATACGTCAAGACCACCACCTTGTTTGTCTTCCGAAACCACAATAGATTTAAGTAAGTTAGGAGAACAACTCCTTAGACAAACTTCGGGGTAATCAATTAATTTCAAGCCAGTGCCATATGCCTCAATAAGTACACTATCTCCCGGAGCCAATCGATTTATTGTCTCATTAGAAAAATAACATATGACTTGCTCTAAGAATCTTCCACTCTTACCAGTTACTACTCCTACACTATCAATAGCTCTACCACTTACAATCCTAGCAGCATTACCTACACATGAAAGTGCTCGTAAAGCATTATTTTCACCTTCTACATTGTTGCGAATAGAAATACCAGGCTGTATCATTTCAGCCGCCCATCTGTCTACACTATCACCAATTTTAACATTGTATACAAGACCACCATACATAGGAACCAAATAAGCCTTTCCATCTGCATCAACAAAGTACGGAAGAGCAGGAACATCCGGCATACGTGGTTGATCTATCTTACCAACCACTGAGATTTGGACCAATTCTTCCTTGTTTATTCTAATCAATTAATACTCCTTTCCTTTTTCACTTATAAATCCATTAATACTCCAATATTACAGTTAGGGTCAAAAATTGGGCGTATTTCCCCACCAATACATGACATTAACTCCTGACAACCAGGACCATGACCCAACCATGAAGAATCACCATGCATAATCAAAGCAATAGTAACTGCTCCTTCCATATATCGCCTGCTATATCGATGGTCTGTATTAGAAATAGCTACAATGTCACCTAATTTAAGCTTATGCAAACCCATCTCTTTCAATTCTTCCCATTCGGGAGTCATCATATCTTGGTCAACAAAATCAGGAGATAATTCATACCCACTTCCCATAATGTGCGAAGGAACTTCAGCTACTACTGGAACATTTAAAATACCATCACTGCCAATAGTAATATTCCATCGTTCCAATAGTTGTGGACCTATCTTTTTTGTTACAATATTCTCGTACCCATTTATAACCAACCCTCGACCAACTGTCTTAACCACCACACTATCAACTCCACTCATGATATCCAAAACATCAGAATCAAAATGAACAATCAAACGTGCATGCTCTCCAGTAATAGTACCCTTCTTACCAGCAGCCGGACCATCAACTATAACAACCTCATTGCCAACACATCCATAATAATGAAGTGCCTGATCAATTTCTATATCATTATTTCTAATACTTACTGCAGGTTCAATATGATCACCACCACGCCTAAAAGCGTTGGCTCCAACACCAATGTTATACACTATACCTCCCATACCTATGGGAACTACATTTTCTCCATGCTTTGTAGGCTTGTATACAGACTTAGATAACTCGGGATGAGCTACCTGAGCACTTATACCAAATTCCACTAGATCATTAACATTAGTTTCAATTGAATTCATATTGATATATTATACGACAAGGTCTTAGAACCATCACTAAACTTCCTATGAAAAAATATATTTCTTATAGTTAATTCCCTCTAATGCTTTTCTACTTTCATTTTTAGCATCGCGAACCACTTCTTCTACATCCACATCAGTATATTGGCCACCATGAAGCAAAACATTCCCATCAACGATAACTGTATCAACATCATTCCCATTAGCATAAAATGATAACATCCACGGAGCTGAATAACATGGTGTTAAGTGTGGTTTTTGGAAATCAATTACTGTTATGTCAGCCTTTTTTCCTATTTCAATAGATCCTATACTCTCGTCCATATTAAGTGCCTTTGCGGCATCAATTGTCACCATACGCAATAACTTAGTAGGCAAAACACTTTCTTGACTTCCAGTGCGGTGCCATTCTGCCCAAGCGACACGCGACAATTCACCAATCAGATCGTAAGAAGTATATGGTGCTGAACCATCTGTAGACACAGTTACCTGTGCTCCTGCTTGGAGCAAATCGGACACAGGACATACACCATACCAAAGATTTTCATGTGTAAATGGAACAACAGCAATTCCTGTCTCACATTGCCCCAATAGTTCAACTTCTTCATCAAGTAAGCCATTGCAATGTGCAAACAATGTAGGTCCATCAAGTAAATCCTTAGTAATTTCTTCACCAAACTCCTTTAAAGCATATTCCACAGACCCAACAAATGCATGAGAATGTAAAAGAACTCCATATTTGTCAGCAATTTCACGTATTTGCTGCGCCTTTGCAATCATCTCTGGAATATCTTTGCTATCATAGTAGTACGGAAACTTAGGATGAACTGCCTGCCTACTAAGCAAATATGGATAATGCAATGATACTTCAATTCTACCATCACTAGATCCATGATAATTTTTAATAATATTCTCTGTATTAGATAAACACTGCTCATAAGTAAATAATTGACGTGAAGCAGTTCCATCCTCCCATAATGTCCCATCCCATGGGATAGGAACATGACTAACAAATGGATCAGGCGGACCAACTCCAACAACAGTCTTACTACCTACTTTAGACACTGCTTCTATATTCTTTTCCGCATATATCACATTGTCAGTTCTAGCTGGAGTAGCACCTATAACACTATAACCAGTTGTAACACCAAATCTTATGCGTTCCACAGATGCAAGCATTGACTCCATATACCACCACTGTGGTGTTGAATTATGAAAATAGACAGGATTCGTTGGCCATCCATGTTCTGGATGATATAAACTCTTAATTAATCCATGTCCTGCATGACCATAAGTATCAACCAAACCAGGAAGAGCAACCATGCCACGCAAATTCATTTCCTTTTTTGCTGAATACAATTCACGAAGCTCTGATGCTTCACCAACTGCTACAATAGTATCATTAGTTATAGCAATACACCCATCATGAATAACGCTATCTTTAGAATCCATAGTCATCACATCATCAACACACACCAATAGATCACAAAACTTATTCTCCATAAGTACTCCTCCAAAAATTATCGGATTAAGAATGACAAAGAGCTAACAGTGATATCACTTCCACCACTGTTAGCTCTCTATGTATACTAAGTAAAACTAACGACTAAATAACTAAACCAACATTATTTACTAAGCCAAGCATACTTGACTGGCCATATAGTCTGAGCTGGATCAAGATAAAGACCGTTAACTTCAGACCGAGTGGCTATGGTGGACAAACCATTGAACAGGAAGAGTGTAGGAGCATCTTCTCTGATAATATCAAGGATTTCAGCATAAATTTCATTACGTTCCTCAACTGTTGGCACTGTATCGCCCTTAGCAATCAAGGCATCCACCTCTTCGTTACAATAGTGAGAATAATCCCAGTATGTTGGAGGCCATGCATCACAGCTAACATAAGACTTCATTACATATTCAGCGTCACCTGTAAATGTACCCCAAGTTAGATTAACCATATCGTACCGAGGAGCATCAGCTATTGGTTGATTAAGTTCGGCCAAAAAGCTAGCAGTATCAGCTACATCGACTTCTACTTTTACACCAACATTAAGTAACATGCCCTGCACTAATTCAGCTGTTTCGTAGTCACCTGGAACTGCTCCCTTTCGAGTTCGTAAAATCAACTCCATAGGTTCACCATCTTTATCAACAATACCATCACCATCAGTATCGCTCCAA
>DBHI01000042.1:4332-4513 GCA_002296125.1 Anaerolineales bacterium UBA832
TTATCAACATCATATGGATAAGGATGTGTATCAGCTGGGGAATAACCATTTACAGCTTCATTTACAATAGTTACATCAGCAACACTTGCATAACCTCTGAAAGCTGCCTCTAATATACCCTCTTTGTCAATTGCAAAATTAAAGGCCTGTCGAACACGCTTATCATCTAAAGGTTCATAAA
>DBHI01000051.1 GCA_002296125.1 Anaerolineales bacterium UBA832
GCATAATCAGGTTTTACCCAAAATGAAATAGAAAAGTCTGCTTGCGCTCCATCATCGGTATAAATTATTTTGTTAAAATGCCCATCTGCTTCATCGCTATGATCAGAGCTATTTCCATCACATGCAGCTTGTGATATATGTAACGGTATGCTTTCATTGCAACTTAATTGCATTTGCATCTTTGTATTGATTGCTCCTATATCAACCACATCATCATCTCCATCAAGAAAAAGAGCATATTCTGATGAACTTCCCAATGTCCATTTTAATATTCTTGATCCCTCTCCAGTGGTGCCTGTGCTTGTAATAACATTTGTTCTATTAACACCATTGAACTTATCTGCGCTAGCTGTTCCTACATTTGAAATGCTTCCACCAACTAAAGTGTACGTGTTCGTACCAGCAGCAATGCTCGCAAAACGATCAATAGCGGCAATTTCTATTCCTGAATATGCCAGCCAATAAGACTGTCTTCCTGCTATCATTTGTCCTTGATTCTTAAGAAGGTCATTGACTCGGTTACTCATAAAACCTACTGCAAGGCTAATAACCACTAATGTCCCCAAAGCAAATACTCCAATGAAAACGCCTTCTTGTAGTTTGTTTTTATAGCTCATTACAGATCCAAATGGTTTTTATCTACTGCTGCGTAGGTTGTATAACTGTAAAAACTTTCCCCTCTTAATAAATAAAAAGTAAACTCCACTGCATGAATTTCTGATGCTGTTGGGGTTCCTCCTAAGTCGCTACCATTTATATCTTTAAATACAAATTTACTTGTATAGGTGTCAGAATCAATTGTGGTGTCTCCTACCACATTCTGCAACAATATGCCCGCATCACCTCCGCCTCTACTATACTTAATAGTTCGTGATGCATCATCAATAACATATTGGTATTCTACGTCTCCAAGATAGCTGGTAAATGTCAACTTATCCGCAGCCTGATCCCCAACATCTGATGAAAAAGAAGTGACCCCATTAATATGTTTCATAAATTTACGTTGAGCATGGTCCGCTTCCATGTTTGACAAAACCGATATATTTGTTAAAGCAATATTCATTAAGGTGCCGCCTAAAATAGATGAAATTCCTGGCACAAGAATTGCTGCTAACACCATGGCAGCAATCATTTCTATTAAGGTAAATCCTTTGCTGCTTTTTTTCATTATTTTTTTATAATCCATAGGGAGAAAACGTTAGTGTATAGCCCTGGTCTGCTTTTGCTGTTTTAATTGCGTTCAATTGCGTAGAGTCTGTGGAGCCGGGAATTCCCACCTTTACCGTAATTTGTTTATAATCCGTAGGTGTCCCTGAATCATCAAAGGTGTATGGAGAGCCACTTTTATTTAATGAAACATATTTTACATAGACACGGCCTCCTAGTCCGCTAAAGTTATTGCTGCCTGCATCCAGTCCAGAATAATCGCTATCTACAAAACTTAGTGTATGAAAATCATCCACATCATTATTACCCGACCATGTAGTTTCTCCTTCTCGGCCTAATGTCGCTGACCAACTAGCGGAGGCATTGGTCCAGGCTGCTCCCGTTTTGCTTCCGTGAACCATACTAGCGCTATGGTCATATATGATATCTCCAGACCCACGATTCATGCACAAATACAGTTTGAGATTGCTATCGCCGAATGGGTTGGATATGCCAATTTTATAATTAGTTAGAATTTCATCTGCGGTACGAATATCATTCCACAACCTCACCTCATCAATCATGCCACTAAATGTTGCCCCAGTTGCTGCTAATCTACCAATTTGCACATTATCAGCATTGACAGCTGTACCCGGGTCAGCAGTTGTGCCGGTGGTAATAGCAATATGATACCAGCGATCTGCAGACCCAACGGTTGTTACGCCCTGCACACCATTTACATAAAAAGTTGGGTCGTCGATATTTGACTGCAACGTCCCATTATTAATACGAATATATTCGCTATTATTCAATCCAAGAATATTTACTATTCCCGCTCCAACATCATCTACATCAATCCAAAATGAAATTGTTTGGATTCCATTGAATACAGTTCCTACATCCACATAGTCACCACCATCAAAAACAAGTGCGTGCCCTCCAGCTTCATTACCCTTTGCATCAAAACTATTGGACATCACTCTTTCCATCGTAGCGTGAGCAAGATTGCTGGATTTGGTTATAGCAACTGCTTGATTTGCCACTTTACTAATATTGCTAAACGCATTTATAAGCTCAATAAACCCTATCGAAAGAACAACCGTTGCAACCAATACTTCTGTAATAGCGTAGCCAGGTTGTCCTCGAAATTTACTGGACATAAATATATCCTGTTGGGGAAACAATTGTAATGGTGCGTTCATCTGTGTTAACGGTGATTGTTTTAGTTGCAGTTGGCTCCCCTAAAATATTGAATTCTAAATCAGTGCCGACATCAGATGCAGTAAAATCAACATAATTTGGCATCGTAAAAACATTGCTGGTTTCACCGGGAAGATTAAGAGCTTCTTTCGCATCTTTGTATTTTAAGGTATAGGTATCATTGTCTGTATCGACACTTAAATAAAATTTCTCATTAGTAGCCATACAATAATCTCTAGCTCTCCGCAAAGTGTTGAGCATATCAAGAATCTGTTCATTTATATCCTGCCAGCGGTTGTAACTATTATA
>DBHI01000011.1 GCA_002296125.1 Anaerolineales bacterium UBA832
CTTTTTATACCAGCTTCTTCACCAGATGATTGGTCAATTATTTCAGTTTTAAAGCCACGTCTTTCTGACCATCTTATATACATTCTTAGTAACATAGATGTAAAGTCTTGTGAATCAACTCCGCCGGCACCTGCGTATAAATTTAGAATTGCATCACCTTGTGAATGTTCACCAGACAACATGGTTTCTAAGTCATATTGTGATGTTAAGTTGGCTATATTATCAATTTCATTCGATAATTCCTTCTCTAATGAAGGATCATTTAGATCTGCTAGTTCAATGACATCGCTTATTCTTGTAGATAGACTGTCCCATTTAGCTATTTCCTGTGCAAGATTTGTTGATAATTTCATTATTTTTCTTGCATTATCAGGGTTTTCCCAGAGGTCAGGTGCACTGGACTGTTTTTGTATTTCTTGTAGATACTGTCTTTTTTGAGTTAGGTCAAAGACGCTCCAAGAGTGCTTGTATCTTTTTGTTTAATTCTGTTATTTTATGTGAAATGTCTTTCATAAACTCCTCCAGTTTAATGCGTACATATAATATAGTACTTTAAGTGGTATATAGTATGGTTCTAATGCAAATTAGCAAGAAATTCACGTAATTGTCGAGGAGTTGATACTGTTTGTAATTTTATTTCAGATCCTGGGTAGTGTAAAGAGTACCATTCTGTTATATTGTCTCCCCATTCATGAGGGTTTATTATTGTGACAGATTTTTTTGATAGGTTTCCTATGCCTGCATCGTCTGCTGAGAATCCAACAGTTAGTCTATAGTTTTTGAGGATTTGACTATCGACTATTGCTTGAGTATATGCAGGACTTGAACTTGGAGGCATCAATAAATAGCTTCGTTCATATTGTGTTCGAGGAAGTCCTCTTTTAAATAACAAATCATTGTTCATTGAGCTATTAGTTTGGTTTTGTTCTGCGAATTTTGTATTTATATCTGAAGGAGCTTTAGTTTCTAAATAGTTTGCAAGCTGATTTGGCGTGTCAAATGACATTGGATGATATATTGCTCCTGGGTAGTTTTCTTGATACCAGTTTAGCATGTTGGCTCCCCATGTATCAGGATTGATAGCTATTATTAGTCTTTCAGAAAGATTTCCAATTCCTGCATCATCAGCTGAAAAGCCAACTGTCCAACGTTCTTTTAGCCATATATCTGTACTAATTATTGATTGAATCCATTCAGTCTGAGATTCTTGTGGTAATAGTAAGTAAATTCGTCTATATTGTATTCTTGGTTGGCCTTGTAAATCTTGTTCTAGTAATTCAAGAGTGTTTGTATTGTTTGTTGATTCGTACTCTAAGCTTAGTTTTAGAGCATTAGATGCATTTATTTTTCCGTATCCGAACCATTCTGAATGGCCCTTAGCATTATAAGTACCTTTGTTGTGACCATGCATAGGATCGAGCGTATGATCCTCAATCTTGTCAGCTGATTTTTGAATAATACTTCGAACATCTTGGGCACTCAAATCCGGATTAGATGAAAATATCAGACCTGCTACACCTGCTACTAGAGGGGCAGCGCTTGATGTTCCTCCGAATCTACCAGTAAATTGACTTCCTGTTTTGAAACCAGGAGATTCTAATTCATTGTCAGTTGTCCATATACCTAGTCCGGGAGATGGATGAGAAGGGTTTAATGGATGGCCATTACTGCTAGGGGCACAGACTGATACTTCCGACCCCCAGTTACTATAGATTGCTTTTTTTCCAAGGCTAGTTGATGCGGATACTGTTAGTGTATCAGGGTGTGCTGCCATGCCATTAAGTATTGGTTCTGAGGTATGTCTAAATTCACCTAATGGGTCATTAACATATCGCCATTGAAAGCCGGATTCGTTAAGGTTATTTATTGGTGCATTGTAATTATGTGCTGCGAAAACAATGAGACATCCTTTTCCGCGTGGACCACCATTAGTAGAGATTTGGGTAAATTTTTCCTTTAGGGCAGTTGATAGTGGAGCCCATACTGGTGGTGGTCCCCAGCTACAAGAAATTACACTTGCATGTTGACTTACTTTATGAAAAACATTCCACCAGTCACTATCTTTTTGTTGAAAATTAGTCCTAACTGGCATAAATGCACAACCAGGTGCTGATCCTACTACACCAAGTCCGTTTTGCTCAGCTATTGCTATTCCTGCACATGGTGTTCCATGGTAGTCTCCTAGAATTCTATCTGGATTTGGATCAGTATCACCATCAACGAAATCTAGAGGATGTACTATTTTGTCTTCACCGGCAAAGTCAGGGTGTGACAATTCGAATCCGTCGTCTATTACAGCTACTACTACTTCTCTAGTTCCTGTACTTATTTCCCATGCATCCATTATAGATATGTCTGCATTTTGAATTACATCATCAGCTTCCCAGCTACGCAAGTACCATTGTAGTTGAAATCCTGGATCAGTAGGAATCCCAGCAGGATACACTCTTTCTATTAGATCTGGTTCGCAGAATTTGATGAATGATTCTGAATTTATTTCATTTGCAATTTTTAGTGGGTTTTTTCCTGCTCTGCTTGATACTTGTAATACGTAGGTCTTATTGGATCCTGGTAATTCTCTGAGAGGATTAAGGCCATATTCTGAGCATAAATCTTGTATAGTAGATGGTGTTGCATCCTGGTCGAATTGAGTAATGAGTTGGTCGGTTAAATAATATCTAGTTGAATTTGCGCCCTTAGGTTTGTATGCGTGATGACAAATTCCTTTGTTTCTTTCTCTGAATTTGTTCATTACAAGATCTCTATCTCTGGAATTTACTTTAGCCTTAAAGATGTATCCGGATATTCTTGAGACACTGTCAATGCCGGCTGTAGATTGCAAAGATTGTAGTTGTACATGTGTAGTTGCTAGGGCTGTAAATATATTAGTCTCTCTTTCGAGTGGTATATTTAGATTGCCTCTTGGTAGATTTAGACTTTTATTTGTTTTAGGCACGCGAATTGCTACCTCTAATTAATGTATCTAGATTTATACTAGCAGTACAAGAAACGTGCCTATGTAATTGTATAGTAGATATTGCGTTGAGGTTAGGGTTTTATTATGAAGATAATTCCAAGATTATTGTTTGTAATAGGTTGCTTGATACTTAATATTTTATGTATTTGTATCATAATAATAGGTGTTTTTCAGATTAACTATTCCCATAAAATTTACCCAGGGGTTAATGTATGGGGTACAGATATTAGTGGTTTTACTAAGAGTGAAGCATTGGATTTGCTAAATAATAGAACCAGTTATGTTAAATCTGATGCGATTTCCCTTAAGTATAATAATGTTCAATGGTCTTTTACTCCATCCGAATTGGGCATGACATATCAAATTGAAGAAGTCGTTGATGAGGCATATGCTGTAGGGCGTGCTGGTCCTTTAATAAGTGACTTATTGTCTCAATGGGAATCATACTACATGGGGGTACATTTGAGTCCTGTAGTGGTTCTGGATGTTGTGATGATTGAGGAATTAGTTAAAGGAATAGCCAGGTTAGTTAATGAGGATGCTAGCGATGCATCTTTTTCGGTTATTGGAAGTGTGTTTACATTGGATCCTGGTAAGAAAGGTCGAGTTGTTGATGTTAAAAAATCAGTTGAAAATATTGTAGAGCCTTTGTCTGAGTTCTCTAAGGCTGATATTAATTTAGTAGTAAATGAATATCAGCCTATCCAGATCAATGCTAATGAGCAGCGAGAAATTGGACAGAATATTGTTGATGAGCCATTAATAATATTGGTTAAAGAACCACAAAGTATTGATGGAGAACCTTGGATTATTGATAGGGAAACATTAGTTGATATGTTGGTTTTTGATAAAGCTTTAGGAGAGACTCAAGAAACTTATCGAGTTACTATTAATAGGGACAGGATGAGAGAATTCTTAGTGTTTGCTAGTGAACAGTTGTTTATTAGACCAATAAATGCAAAATTTAATTACGATGATGAATTGGGAGTGTTATCAGTATTAGAATCTGCAAAATTTGGCAGAGAGCTTGATATAGATGCAAGTCTTGATCATATAATTGATTCTCTAGAGGATGGGCACAATAATGCTTATTTTCAATTTAAGACTGTAGACCCTATTGTTGGGGATGGTATTACAAAGAGTGATCTTGGGATCGATGGATTAGTGTCTGAGTCTAAAACTTTTTTCCGAGGTAGTGGTGACAGTAGAATGCAAAATATTAGTGCAGGTTCTGAGATGATTTCGGGAATATTAATTGCTCCAGGTGAAGAGTTTTCTTTCAATGAACATCTAGGTGATGTAAGTCTTGATACAGGTTTTGCTGAGGCTTGGATAATTTATGGTGGACGCACTATTCAAGGTTTAGGGGGCGGCATATGTCAAGTTAGTACAACTCTGTTTCGTACTGCTTTTTATGGAGGGTATCCCATCTTGGAAAGGAATCCTCATGCTTACAGAGTTGGATACTATGAGCAAGGCGCAAATAGTCCCGGGCCTGGTCTTGATGCTACCATTTTTTCTCCCGTTGCGGATTTTAGATTTTTGAATGATAGGGATGACTGGTTATTGATTGAAAGTTATTTGGATTTAGATGACCAGTCATTGTCTTATAAGTTTTATAGTGGTAGTGATAGTAGGGAGGTTAGTGTTTCCGAACCTTCCATAAGTGATGTGGTTGATGCTAAGGATCCAGTGTATGAATTTAATTCAGATTTGGATGATGGAGAAATTCGTCAAGTAGATTGGGAAAATAAAGGTGCAAAAGTTGTTGTGGAAAGAAAAGTTGAAAATAATGGCGTTGTAATTATAGATGAAGAGATTTCTACTAGATACCAACCTTGGGGGTCAGTATATCAGTTTGGGGAAGGAGCTGAATTGCCGGAAGGCGTAGTTATATTGGAAAAAGAAGAATCAGAGTAACAATGAGATTGTTCTTGCTAATATATTAATATATGATATAAATCAAATCTCTGGTCGACTGAGTGATCGCGAGTACAATGTGCTTGAGGAAAGTCCGCGCTCTATAGGACAGCGTACCGGATAACATCCGGGTTAGGTAACTGACAGAAGGGTCACAGAGATATATATTGCCTATTTAGTTTATTTTAGGCGAGGGTGAAATGGTGTGGTAAGAGCACACCGGTATTTGTAGTAATACAGGTATCTAGACATCCCTTACGTAGAGCAAGGCCAAGTAGGAACGATGTGGTTGTCCGTCACAATTGAGTTTCGGGTGGGCTGCAAGATGCTTACAGAAATGTAAGTACTAGATAGATGATCACTGCATATGTATTTTTTGGGATGAAGTATAGTTTTCTATATGTAAACTAAAAAATAAATGACAGAACGCGGCTTATAGGTTGGCCAGACTTTTTCTGCAACCACAATTATTAATTTTTATTAGTATTGTGGTTGCAGAATTTGAATGTACTTTACTTAATCATCATCCCAGTCAGGGTCTAGAAAATCGTCTTCGTCATCTGAATCATTGTCCCAGTCTGAGTCCTCATCGTCGTCATCCATTGGTCTAGAGGATGTGTCATAGCCCATTGCTTCAGCTTCAGCATATGCTTCTTCCTCAGTCAATAGTCCTGCATCTACTTTTGCAATCAGATCTTCTATTTCAGGTGGTGTGCCTGATTCAGGACCGTACTCGCCATATTCTCC
>DBHI01000138.1 GCA_002296125.1 Anaerolineales bacterium UBA832
TGGTGTTGACTTTCTAGAACCTTTAAATCCTTTTTGTCCTGCTGATGACCAAGATATTACATTACCTTGAGTATCAGCAATAGAAACTATAGTATTGTTAAATGTTGCATATATGTACACATTACCACGCTGAACCACTTTCTTTTCTCGCTTACGTTTTGATTTATTAACCATAAAATTCTCTCTTCAATTATTCTATTTCTTTCTTGCTCCACGTCTGCGTCCACGTCCGGCTACAGTCTTTTTAGCACCCTTAGAAGTCCTAGCATTTGTACGTGTACGTTGACCTCGAACTGGCAAATGCATCCTATGTCTTCTACCACGGTAAGAACCTATTTCACCTAATCTTTTAATATTTAACTGTACTTTCCTACGCAAATCTCCCTCTACCACCAAATCATTCGAAATCCGATCTCTAATAGCAACAATGTCGTCTTCAGTAAGATCACTCACCTTAGTAGACCTATCAACTCCTACGTTATCCAAAACAGATTGTGCAGTTGATTTTCCAATACCATAAATATAGGTAAGCGCAATTTCTATCCGCTTTGTTTTTGGTAAATCTACTCCTTCGATTCTTGCCATATCAAATAGTCTCCATATATTTTACAAATACATTATCCTTGACGCTGTTTATGTCTTTTATTTTCACATATTACATAAACACGACCACGTCTACGAACTATCTTACATTTTGGACAACGCTTTTTTACTGAAGCAGATACTTTCATATTTCTACACCACCATTAGAGTCCAGTTTAGTTAAAATGTCAGGATAATTATCAGTCACTGCTATTGTGTGTTCAAAATGTGCTGTTAAGCCACCATCCTTAGCAACAACAGTCCATTGATCACTCATTAATAAGGTATCATAACTACCAGTAAACACCATCGGTTCCAAAGCAATAGTCATACCTGTCTTTAACATTGGACCACTATTAGCAGTACCATGATTTAATATCTGAGGATCCTCATGTAAATCCCTACCTATTCCATGACTAGTATGATGCCGTATAACATTATATCCTTTATTCTCAACTGTTTTTTGCATAGCTTCTGCAACATCCCCAGTACGATTACCTGAAATTGCTGACTTAATTGATACATCCAATGCGTTTTTCGTAACATCCAACAAATGTTTAGCATCATCACTAATGTCACCAACAGGATAAGTCCATGCACTATCTGCCATCCAACCCTCATACAATGCACCGCAATCAATAGTCAAAATATCACCTTCATCCAACATACGATCATTAGGGACTCCATGCACAATCTCTGAATTCACTGACATACAAGTAGAACCAGGAAATGGTACATGACCCTTTGTAGGTTGATAGCCCTTAAATGGTGATACAGCGCCTAACTTTGACAATTGTTTTTCAGCCAATTCATCTAACTCCTTCGTAGTGACACCTGGCTTCAATACATTTTCCAACTCGCCCAATACAGTAGCAACAATATGACCTGCCTTACGCATAAATTCAATCTCTCTCTCTGACTTCACAATGATCATAGAAGTACCTCACCACTAAGGCACTTAACCAAGTTTTCAGTCACATCATCCACGTCTGCATTACCATCTATAACAGATAGAATTCCCCGCTGCTTATAATACTCAATTATTGGAACAGTAGTTTCACAATAATCGCTTAATCGCTTCTCAACTGTCTCACGTATATCATCTGCTCTTTGCTCAACCTTAACACCAACTGGAGGAGGATCATAAATAACATGATATATCCTACCTGTTTTCATATCAGTTCTACGTCCGGTAAGTCTATCTATAACAACTTCATTCTGAACTTCAATAGATAAAGCAACACTAACCTTAGCTCCATTATCTCTTAAAAAATCATCCAAAGCTTGCGCCTGAACAACATTCCTTGGAAAACCGTCAAAAATAGCACCCCTATCAAAACCCAAATCAATTAATCTATCTTTAACTATCTCGATAGTTAACTCATCAGAAACAAGTATACCATTGTCCAATAATTTCTTTACTTTCACACCTAACTCAGTCCGATTATTAATATTTTCCCTAAAAATATCACCAGTCGAAAGATGAATCAAACCCATCTCCTCTGTCAGACGTTTAGCCTGTGTACCCTTACCCGCTCCAGGCGGGCCGATAATTACAATAAACATAAGCAATTTATCAACTTACCAATAATGATTCGTCATAACCTCGCAATTTCAATTCAGTTTCTAAACCAAAAAATGTTTCTTTAACAACACCAACAACAATCAATAACCCAGATCCAATAGCAAAAAATGCATTGCTACCAGCAACCACTCCCACTAACATGACACCAAGCAAAAGTGGTAACACAGCAACAGTACCAAGTAGAGTAGCACCTGGCAATGTGATTCTACGTAAAACCTTGTTCAAATATCTCTGAGTTTGTGCACCTTGAGTAACACCAGGAACCTGTGCACCTACTCTTTTCAAATTTTCCCCATAATTCTGTTGTTGAAACAAAACATCTGTATAGAAAAAAGCAAACAAAACTACCATAAAAAAGTAAATAATAATATAACCCCAGTTCTGTTGATTAGCAAAAAGATCCTGCATACCTAATGCAAAATTACGTACCCATTCTCTCTGACTTTGAGTAAACAATTGTGCAATTATTGCAGGAAAACTCAAAATTGCACTAGCAAAGATAATAGGTATCATACCTGCCATATTGACTAACAATGGCAAAGACCCACGAACAGGCATTGACTGTCTCCTACCAATACGACGTCCAGGATACATGACTGGTACATTTCTCCTTCCCTGCGTAACTACAACAATTGCAAACACAGTAATTGCTACTAACATCAAGAATAAACCTAATCCCACATACCTACTCTGTTCATCAGACCATAATTGCCCAACACTACTAGGCAAACTACTTACAATACCACTAAATATTATAAGAGATAAACCTTGATTTCTAATACCATACTCCGATATCAACTCACCTAGCCATATGGCAAACATAGTACCAGCTGTCATAGTAATAAGAGTAGTAATAGTAGGCATCAAGTTATCACCTGAAAACCCAAAGTTTGGTAATATCTGCAAACCTGATGACTGAAACAATCTGATCTGCCCAATAGCATTTAATGATGCCATAGGAACAACAAGATAATAAGTCCATCGCTCCATAAATTGCTTGCCTTCTCTAGGGTCATCTTCCATTCTTTGTTTCAGAGCTGGAATAATTGGTACTAATAATTGCAATATTATTTGAGCGGTAATGTATGGATACACACCCATCGCAAGAACAGAAAAGTTTGACACAGTACCACCTGATAACAAATCAAACAAACTAAGCAGATTGCCTGCGCCAGTTGATGACTGCAGTATCTGTGCTATTGCTTCGCGATCTACCCCAGGTACTGGAACATGAGCAGCAAGTCTATACAAAACTAGCAATGCAGCGGTAATCAACAACCTATCACGCAAATCCTTGGCTGTCCACAATCTTTTTAATGCTGCTGCTTTCATTTACAATTACTCCTAAATATTAATTGTCACTGTCTAAAATATCTACTGATCCACCAGCAGTCTCAATTTTATTAACAGCACTACGTGAAAATCTGTGAGCCTTAATAGATAGAGACTTACTTAGTTCACCACGACCCAATATAACTACTGGCTTATCATTTGCATCCTTCATAAATCCATTTTGAGCTAGTATACTTGGGTCAATTACATCACCTTCACTAAATTTCTGATCTATATCATCCAAATTTATTGCAAGATATTCCACACGATTAAAGTTACGAAAACCCCTTTTAAAAGGCAACTTCCTTACAAAAGGTAAATTACCACCCTCTCTATACAGTTGTCCACCTGATCCCGATCTAGACCCAGCACCTTTAGTTCCCCTACCAGCAGTCTTACCTTGACCAGCAGATATACCTCTACCAACTCTTTTATTAGCTCTACGAGCACCTTTATCTGAAGTTAAATTATGTAATTTCATTATATTGTCACCTTTCAGCAATCCGCCACATCAACTAAATGAGATACCAGATCCAACATACCACGTAATTCCGGAGAATCAACATGCTCTACCGTTTGATTCAAACGACGAAGTCCTAGTGCTCTTACTGTACCCTTATGTCGTTTACTATAACCTAATGGACTTTTCACTAAAGTAATCGACAATCGTTGTTGATCAGTTTTACTAACCATTATTTCTCCTAGTCCAAAATGGCTGCAATTCATCAGGTTTCTTACCCCTAATTTTAGCTTGCTCAACAGGGTCTAACATTTCGATCAACCCAGCCATTGTAGCCTGCACAACGTTTAATACATTTGCACTACCCTGAGATTTTGTCAGTATATCCTTAATACCAGCACACTCAATTACTGCCCTAACTCCACCACCTGCTATCACTCCTGTACCAGGTGATGCTGGCTTCAACAAAACTCTAGCACCACTAACCTCACCAACATTCTCGTGGGGAATTGTACTACCAATTATAGGTATTTTTCTCATGTTTTTCCTTGCTCGTTCTGCAGACTTCCTAAGAGCATCAGGAACACTCTCTGCTCTACCAACACCTATACCAACAGTACCCCTATTGTCTCCGACTACCATTACTGTGCGAAAACCAAATCTCCTTCCTCCCTTCACAACCTTAGCAACTCTATTAATATCAACCACCCTTTCATCAAGCTCGTCACGATCATCATTTGTTGGAAGTGAATGTTCTGGTCTTGCCATAATTATCTCCTAAAACTGTAAACCTGCTTCTCTTGCTGCGTCAGCTAAAGCTCTGACTCTTCCATGATATTTATACCCACCTCGATCAAATACTACTTTAGTTATACCCTGTTCTTGAGCTCTAGAAGCTACTATTGCACCCACACTTTTAGCCTGCTCAATTTTTGTAAGTTTGTCATACTTACTACCCATTTCTGACTCAAGTGTAGAAGCATAAGCAATTGTATTACCAATTTCATCATCTATAAGTTGAGCAACAATATGTTTAGAACTACGAAATACATTTAACCTAGGACAAGAAGCCGTACCAAAAATCTTTTTACGAACACGTCTATGTCTTCTTTTACGCTCAGTTGATCTAGTTTTCATTGCCATCTTATTCTACCTTACCTGCCTTACCAGCTTTGCGCCTAACATATTCATCTTTATATCTAATACCTTTACCTTTATATGGCTCAGGAGGTCTCCAAGATCGTACATTTGCAGCAATCTGACCTACTAGTTGTTTATTAACACCTTTAATCATTATCTCAGTATTACTTTCCACTTCGAATTGAATATCTTCCGGAGCCTCTACTGTAACTGGATGTGAATAACCTAAATTTAACACCAAATCCTTTCCTTTTAACTCAGCTCTATAACCAACCCCTTCTATACGCAATTCCTTACTCCAACCATTAGTAACACCTAACACCATGTTATTAATTAACATTCTCACAGTTCCATGCAAGGAACGAGATTCTGGATCATCTGAATTTCTCTCAACCATAATAACATTATCTTCTTTTCTAACATCTATCCCACTAACAATATCCTGAGTCAATTCTCCCTTCGGACCAACAACCTTTACAGACGACTGTTCAATCTGTACATCTACCTTTGGAGGAATAGCTATAGGCTCTTTACCAATACGTGACATTATATTTTAAACCTCACCAAACATGACATAATACTTCTCCACCGACACCAAGTCGACGGGCTTTCTTACCAGTCATTACACCTTTTGGTGTTGACATAATTGCAATACCTATTCCAGACAAAACCCTAGGAATGGTACGTCTACCTGCGTACACTCTAAGACCAGGTTTGCTAATACGCTTTATTCCATTTATAACTGGTTTTCGTTCAAATCGTTCACCAACATAACGCATCTTAATTTCAATATAACTTTTTGTTTCACCTTCATTAACAATACTAAAATCATCGATAAAACCTTCATCCTTTAATATAGTAGCTATTGAAACCTTCATTTTAGAATTCGGCATACTAGTAGCAGTATTACCCGCAAGCAACGCTGTGCGAATTCTATTCAACATATCACCAATTGGATCACTAATCGTCATAATAATAATTTCCCATTTACCAAGAACTTTTCACTACACCAGGAATTTGCCCCTTCAAAGCTAATTCCCTAAAGCAAATGCGACACAAACCAAACCTTCTCATATATGCCCTAGGTCTACCACATGAACTACATCTATTCCGAACACGTGTCGCGTATTTTCTTCTCTTCTCTCTAATAATTATTGATTTTTTTGCCATATTTTATTTACACCTTTGCACTATCCTGAAAAGGCATCCCTAACATTGTTAACAAACTCAAGCCTTGTATATCATCAGGAGCTGTAGTCACAATAGTAATTTCTAATCCTCTCATTTTGTCAATCTTGTCATAATCTATTTCAGGAAATGCTAATTGATCCCTCATACCCAATGTAAAATTACCTCTTCCATCAAACCCTCGCGCTGGCAATCCTCTAAAATCGCGTACACGAGGTAAAGTAATATTCATAAGTCTATCTAGAAATGACCACATACGTTCCCCCCTCAATGTAACCTTTGCTCCAACAGGAACTCCTTCTCTTAATTTAAAGTTTGCAATACTCATTCGTGCTTTTGTAACTACGGGCTGCTGACCAGAAATCGTTGCTAAGTCAGAAACTGCTGCTTCCAATGCCTTATTATTAGTCAGTGCTTCTCCAAGCCCAACGTTCAACACAATTTTGCTAATCTGAGGAACTTGCATAGTGTTCTTCAAACTATACTCCTTCATAAGAGCAGGTGCCACTTCTTGACGATAATGTTCTTTCAAGATATTCATATATCTATTTCACCATAAATGTAACAATACTAATACTTAATCTAAAGATTCTCCACATTTCTTGCAAATTCGCACTGTTTTTGCTTTATCCTTCTTTATTCCAATACGCACCGACGCATCACATTTAGCACATACAATCATAACATTTGACAAATGTACAGGAGCTTCAAATTCAATCATTCCTGCACTAAGCGGACGCTGCCCTCCAGTTTCCTGCTGTTTCTGATGTTTCTTACGCACATTAGCACCTTCAACCACCACTCTCTGTCTTTGAGAAATTAACTGAATCACCTGACCCCTTCTTCCAGCATCATTTCCTGATATTAATTCTACAGTATCTCCTTTTCTAATTTTCATATCTATAACCTCAAACGCTTATAGTACCTCTGGTGCCAATGAAAGAATCTTCATATAGCCACGAGATCTAAGTTCTCTGGCTACAGGACCAAAAATACGCGTACCCTTTGGATTCTTAGTTTCACCATCCAACAAAACAGCAGCATTATCATCAAATCTAATCTGCGAACCATCTCGACGCTGAAATTCCTTTGCTGTACGAACAACTACTGCTCGCACCACTTCTCGCTTACTTACAGTACTATTAGGTACAGCTGACTTAATGGATGCAACCACAGTATCACCAACCCTGGCATACCTTCTCCTAGTACCTCCAAGTACTCGTATAACCAACAATTCTTTTGCTCCAGAATTGTCTGCAACCCCAAGTCTTGACTCTTGTTGAATCATTTAATCCTCACTATCCTCTAATGTGGCCGTCTTTTGTACGGAAGACGCCCTTGACACATTTTCAACGCACCATCTCTTCAATTTACTTATTGGTCTAGATTCTACAATCACTACTTCATCACCAATATTTACATCATTATTTTCATCATGTACTAAATAATGTTCTGATACTCTTAGTACCTTACGATACAATCGATGTTTAGTCGTTCTTGTTACTTTAACAGAAACAGTTTTCTCACCACTCTGTTTCACAACAATCCCAACTAATCGTCTCCTTTTATTAGTCATCCTGTCCCTCAACGTTTGTTTCATCTACAGCCATCAAATTTCTCTCTCTTCTAATAGTAATCATTCTAGCTAAATTTCTACGAGCCTTTCGAAATTGAGATGTATCAGTTTCTTGTCCAATTGCAGTTGTAAAACGCAAATTAAACAATTTTTCCCTTTCTTCATTAATTCGTCTGTCCAACTCATCCAATGACATATCACGTATTTCTGAATTATACATATCCAATCCACCTAACCATCACTTATTCTATTAGTACGTATTTGAACCTTAATGGGTAATTTGTGACTAGCCAAACGCAATGCCTCTCTTGCAATCTCATCTTCAGCACCTGCCAATTCAAACAACATACGTCCAGGCCTAACTACTGCCACCCAATGATCAACCGCACCTTTACCTTTACCCATTCTAGTTTCAGCAGCTCGCTGAGTGACTGGCTTATCAGGGAATATCCTAATCCATACTTTTCCTCGTCTTTTTAAAGCCCTCACCATAGCTCTTCTAGCCGCTTCAATCTGCCTTTGAGTAATCCATCCCGATTGCATTGCCTGCAAACCATAATCACCAAAATGAATATCGGAACCCCTATGGTCCATACCTCGCATGCGACCTCTCATTTGCTTTCTATATTTCACTCGCTTAGGCATTAACATATTTATCAAATCTCCATTAAACTATGCAGTGACATATACATCGGCATTGTCATTTGTTTGATCAGCAACAAATTCACCTCTGTATATCCACACCTTTACACCTATTACACCATAACTCGTTCGTGCTTCTGCTAATGCATAATCAATATCAGCACGGATAGTCTGCAATGGAACTCTTCCTTCACGCATCCAAGTACGCCTAGACATATCCCATCCACCAAGCCTACCAGATACACTGATCTTAATCCCTTTCGCACCTTGCCTCATTGCTTGTCCAATTGCTCTTTTCATAGCCCTACTATAACTAATACGTCTCTCCAACTGATTAGCCACATTTTCAGCAACCAATTTGGCCTCTAGATCAGGTTCGGTAATTTCCTCAACCTCAATTTTCACTGGCATACCACAAAGCAATTCAAGATCTGTTCGCATTTCCCTAACTTGCGCTCCTTTCCTACCTATTACAATACCAGGTTTACCTGAAAAAATAGTTACTTGAACCTGATTAGGGTATCTTTCTATTTCAACCCTAGCTATAGCTGCCCTTCTTCTACCTTCCAATATTATTTTTCTGATTGCAATATCCTGACTTAATTGCTGTCTATAAGTATTGCCAGTAGCAAACCAACGACCTTCCCACTCTTTACCATTCTTTAATCTATATCCTATAGGATGTACTTTGCGACCCATATTATTCCTGTCCTTTATTTAATCAATCATCCACCTGCACCAAAGTGACCTTAATGTGAGAAGTACGCCTTTTAATGGGCTTAAACCTCCCACGCGCGCCAAACTTGCGCCACATACGACTAGGTCCCTCATCGACCAATATTGACTGAACAATCATATCATCTTCTGACCACCCATACTTAGCTTCCGCATTAGCAGAAGCTGATTTAATAACCTTTGCAATACTGTTTGCAGCAGACTGAGGTAAGTAACGCAATTTTGACATAGCATCCATCACTAACTCACCTCTCACAAGATCAGCTACTAACCTCGCCTTCTGAGCAGAACCTGGAATCCTTTTAGCAGTCGCAACAACCATTTCTTGATCAATCATATACAAATCCTTAAATCATCTTTTTATGTAACCATGCTTCGCGGCAAATGCCCACGAAACGTCCTGGTTGGAGCAAACTCTCCTAGTTTATGACCAACCATATTTTCAGTAATATATATAGGTATATGTCTCCGACCATCATGAACACCAATAGTATGGCCCACCATTTGTGGAAATATAGTACTAGACCTACTCCATGTTTTGACGACAGTTTTATCACCAGATTCATTCATTTTCTCAATCCGGTTTAGCAACTTCTGTTCAACAAATGGGCCCTTCTTCAATGAACGCGACATAATAATCTATCCTCTACGCTTTTTTCCACGCCTACGAATTATATATTTACTACTAGTTTTATTCCTACGAGTCCTAACTCCTCTAGCAGGTTTACCCCAAGGAGTCTTAGGTCCAGGCATCCCAACACCCTGACGACCTTCACCTCCTCCATGAGGATGATCCCTAGGGGACATAGCAGAACCCCGAACAGTAGGCCGTATACCAAGATGTCTTTTTCTACCTGCCTTCCCCAATTTAATATTTTTATGATCTGGATTACCTACCTCACCAACAGTAGCAACACATTCAAGCCTTACAAGACGAATTTCACCTGATGGCATTCTTATCTGTGCATACTCTCCCTCTTTGGCAATCAATCTAGCAGCAGTACCAGCAGCACGTACAATTTGACCACCTCGACCAGGTTTAAGCTCAATATTATGAATTAACGTACCTAAAGGCATTCTAGTTATAGGCATACAATTCCCTGGTTTAATCTCAGCCTCTTTATCTGATTTAATAAGATCACCAACCTTCAATCCTATAGGAGCCAAAATATACCTCTTTTCACCATCTACATAATGCAACAAGGCAATTCTTGCCGTACGATTTGGATCATACTCGATAGCAACTACTTTAGCAGGAATTCCTATTTTATCGCGCTTAAAATCTATCGACCTATACCTTCGTTTATGACCTCCACCACGATGTCTAACAGTAATTCTACCAGCAGAATTACGACCACCTTTACGACGCAAAGTCTTAGTTAATCCATCCTGTGGTTTTGATTTGGTCACCTCATCAAATGAATGACCTGTCATGTTTCGACGACCAGGTGAAGTTGGTTTATAAACTTTAACTGCCATTATTTCACACCCTCAAACAAATCTATAGTATCACCAGTTTTTAGTTTCACTACTGCCTTCTTATACTGAGACGTACGATTTACAATACGCCTCTGTTTACGTGCCCTTTTAGCTGGCATCACCATAGTATTAACTTTTTCAACCTTTACTTCGAAGATAGTTTCAATAGCCTCTTTTATCTGTGTCTTACTTGCATCATTTGCCACTTCAAATACATATCTTCCAAGCTTCTCATTCTGAAAATTAGACTTCTCAGTTATTAGTGGTCGCCTTAAAATATCATATACACTTACTGCCATATTACACCTCACTACCTAAGTAAGACTTAATTACTTCTAAAGAATCTAAAGGCATTATTACTATATCATTTATAGCCAAATCTTTAACATTCAAATAACCCGCATGTAGTGTGCTTGCATTTCTTAAGTTCCTTACTGATTTGACTAACAAATCATCTCTATGAGCCATCAAGACTAAATATTTACTTGCCTCTGGAGCCAAATTATTCAAAACATCATTCACTGACTTTGTCTTGGCTTCACTTACAGTAAGTTTATCAACAACCACAATACCCTTTTCAATTAATTTTTCAGATAACGCACACCTTAATGCAGCTCTTCTCATTTGTCTAGGCATACGCTTAGTATAGTTCCTTATAGCAGGACCATGCGCCTTACCTCCACCAACCCACACAGGTGACCTACGTGATGAATGCCGAGCACGACCCGTACCTTTTTGCCTCCAAGGCTTTGCTCCACCACCACGCTTATCAGATCTAGTCTTTGATTTACGACCAACCTGACGAGCATTTGCCCTCTGCCTTAAGAAGGCCTGATGCATGAGACCTACATTGATAGGAACTTCAAATATATCAGACGGAAGTTCTACACTATCTACCTTTTCTCCGGCAATATTATGTACATCAACTTTCATATCGTATCACCATTCTTTCATCAAATAAAAACTCATAAAACTTAGCAAACTCTATTGTTTGCGCCTTCCTCTAATAACCACTATACCTTGTACTGGACCAGGGACAGCACCTCGCACACCAATAAGATTTCTATCCGGATCAACCATAGCAACCTTAAGATTTTGAATAGTAACACGATCTCCACCCATTCTACCAGGCATCCTTTTTCCCTTTAGAACTCTACCAGGAGTAGTAGTAGCACCAATTGAACCCGGAGATCTCTGTCTATCTGATTGACCATGAGTCTTAGGACCACCACCAAAACCATGACGCTTCATGGCACCTTGAAAACCTTTACCTTTTGATTTACCAGTAACATCCACAAAATCACCATTCTCAAAGACATCAGCAGTCAACTTCTGACCTTCTTCTAGTTCACTATCGCCTTTAATTTTAAATTCTCGAAAAACCCTCATTCCAGGCATATTATTCTTGTTCAAATGTCCTCTAATTCCACCTGACAACCTCTTGCTATCAACTTCATCAAAACCCAGCTGTACACTCTGATAGCCATCATTTTCCACAGATTTTAGCTGTGTAACAAAGCATGGACCACACTCAATTAAAGTAACAGGCTCTACTACACCATCTTCAACAAATATTGTTGCCATACCTAGTTTTCTACCAATCATACCTTTCATATTATCACATACCACCTATATCTTAATCTCTATATCCACACCAGCAGGCAAATTCAGTCTCATCAATGTATCTATAGTATTTGAATCTGGATCAACTACATCAATCAATCTTTTATGAGTCCTAATCTCAAAATGCTCTTGTGAATCTTTGTCAATAAAAGGACTACGAGCAACAGTAAAACGTTCTATCTTAGTAGGCAAAGGTACTGGTCCCACTACTCTAGCACCAGTCCTTTCAGCAGTAGTTACTATTCTTCTAGCAGATTGATCAAGTATCCTATGATCATAAGCTCTTAACCTGATGTGTATATTTTGCTTAGCCATAATTTATTTATCAATAT
>DBHI01000128.1 GCA_002296125.1 Anaerolineales bacterium UBA832
TTGCTATAGGCCTAAAATTTTAATTTAATATAAGTTTTGCTTATCACATGTCAAGAGGGGTATTTTTATTCTTCCATATACCCTAAAATAATTTTATTGTTACTAACTTTATTAACGTGGAGAAGTCTATGAGAAAAACAGTTCTATTTATTTTATCAGTAATTATGACAATCCCTCTATACAGTAGGGTAATTAAAACAAATAAAAAAGTGCAGAGAGCTTTGCCTCAAAAGTTACCTAGGTTAGAAGAGCCGGTCTATATTAATACATTTGGTGCCGATCATAGGTTTGGTCCAATCACTCAACACTCCAATAGAGATGGACATTTTTTTTCAACATTAATTGACTCCTCTCTTAATGGCTATGGCCCATACAATCCTACTCCTAATCCACTAGCGTACGCTTTGGATGAGGGGTATGTTGCGGCATACAGGCAGTTTCAGGGGCTTAATGCAACTGCTGGATATATTGGTGCATCGCAGTCTGAAGATGGTGAAGAGTGGTTCACGGAACAAACATTAAATACGCGTTACCCAACTGGTGAAGAGGAGCCCGATCTTCCTACAGCAACGGGAACCCCGCAGGGTCGTTATCCAAGTGCAGGTTTTGCTCCTGGAGGTAATCCAACTGCTATTTGGAATGAATATACAAACACCGATCATGGTGGAGGCACGTATGGAGGGTATCCGTTATATACTTATGATTCACAAGGTATTGGAGAATTTTCTGCATGGGTAAACCCTTTTCACATGAATAATGGATGCAATACCACACCATGTGATCCGATGGATTTGTGGATAAGTAATAGTTATGTAAACACAGGTGGGGATACTCCAACTTTGACAGCAATTTATGCAGGATGGTCTGACACACCCGCAAATTATTATTGGATAAACAGTAACTTTCATGCAAACGGCTATTTTCTTCTAAATGATCCGTATGTGATGGCAAGTGATGCAGAAACAGATGATAACGGAGATTACCTGTGGTATGATTTTGGAAATTATACATCATCTCCTGATTTTCATATAAATGAAGATGGTGTTGGATATATGGGACAAGTTAGCTACACGCTTAATAGTGATTTTGAAGCTCCTTACAGTCATACGTTTTTCTTTAAAAAGACAGAAGATTTTGGCGAAACTTGGACGTCAGATGGCGGACATTTTAATTCCGGTTATGAATACATAAGTGATGAGACTTTAGTAAGATTGACTGACTCTCTTTATACAATGTTTAGCAATAATCCTGAAGATTATCCAGAGCAATTATGGTATCCTTGGGCAGAGTGTGACAGCATTGACGAGGCTACAGGCGATTCTTTAACTTATTCATGTGGCGATTCTATCTATTATTCAAACGTTGGAGGAGCTTCTTTCTTGACTCCTGGTTTATTTATGTATTACGATTTTGACGTAAAAACTGATTCGGATGGTGGATTACATTTTGTCACAGTTGCCGTTCCTTACGTATGCCCAGATTCAGTTGGAGGTTGTGAAGACAGTAATGGAGACGGCCTAGTAGATAGTCTTTATCTTGAGGGAAGATTTGGAAGCGGTGGTCACTATTATTTTTATAATCCTGATCCATTCGATCAGCCAAATAATTGGAAATTGACACTAATAAACGATTTGTCAGAGACATACTATGCTGATTGGGCTACATCAGATATCCCTCATATCAATTCTGACTCTTATCCACCGCAGTACTACTTTTTTCCTGAGATAACTTTCAGTGGTGAAGATGGAAGCCAGGTTATGTGGTATGCAGGATACGAAGGTTCAGCTTTTACCTGGAGTGAGGATACAATGTTTTATTATCCACAAGACATCGATATCTACATGAAGAAATCTCCAGATTTTGGTGCGACTTGGACCGAATTAGAAAATGTGACAAATACGCCTGGTGGTATTTTCCCTGATAAGCAGTTGGAGTGTGGTATTCACCTTGCCTCAACGGGAGCAGATGATCATGTTGGTATTTTCTTTCAGATGGCAGACTTTTATACTGAGACATATCCTCCTGCAACAGGGTATGAGGACTATATGAATAGAGTTTATGTTGGTGTTTACACAAATGATGCTGGCGGCTCTGGTGGAGGTGATGTCGGAACCGGAAACGAAGAAATAGCACCTACTAAATTTGTGCTAAAGCAAAATTATCCTAATCCATTCAATCCTTTAACTCAGATTCAATACGATATAGATAAATCAGCTGATGTAACCTTAGATCTTTTTGATATTAGAGGTGTTAAGGTCAAAACATTATTCAGTGAACACCATCAAGCAGGTTCGCATCAATACACCTTGGATGGTGCTGATCTTGCTAGCGGGGTGTACTTCTATACTATGACAGCAAATGGTATTAGTAAGACTCAAAAACTGGTGTTGATGAAATAAAATTATACTATTTCTAAAGTGCATTATATGTAAAGTGGGGTTCTGCTATTTTAGAGCCCCACTTTATCATTATTACATAAAATAATTTCGGAGAACTCTATGCGCCTTTTTATCTTCATTCTATATACTTTTAGTATTGTTTTTGCTAGAGATGTGGGATTTAATGTTCAAACCTTAAATCAGACTGATCAAAAAGTTATTTCTCTAAACCCAGTTGGAAATCTCCAAAATGATAATCTAAATAATAGAAATACTCGTGATGATACTACAACAATATGGCTTCAAAATTTTGAGGGAGATGTTTCTGATTGGACTCTAGAGCAGGGTTGGGAGCTGACTGATTCAGAATCCTACAGCCCAACGCATAGTTTCCACATTGATGATGACAACTATGATGTCACTACAAGTTTAATTTCTCCAATAATTAGTGTCCCACCATTGCAATCGGAAAACGAAATTCTAAAAATGAATTTTGCATTACTTGTTGATTTACCGGATTTTGATGGTAGTGGAGATAATTTTCTCGAGGACTATTACTGGGTAGACATTGCAAATGTTAGTGATGTCCCTGTCTATTTTAATCAAACATCTTCGGATGCTTATGATGGACAAAGTTGGTGGTGTGCTGATGCTGGAGTAGGAGGTTACTTGGACGCGTGGGTTCAGGTATTGCAGTCGCCAACTATTAATGTTCCTGCAGGAGGCAATTTATCAGCAATGATGAAATGGGGAATTGAGGATTACGCAGGTGCTGCTGTTGGTGGAACATGTACAGATGGATGGGATGCTGCAAATGTAAGAATTTCTAGTGATGGAGGGGCTACATGGAATCTGCTCAATGGTAATGATCCATATGATTTCAACTATGGTTATGGGTGGATCTATAATGATCCTGAGTATGATTGCGGCGGTTCACTTGAACAGGTGGCTGCTGGTTGGGGTGGCCAAGCAGATTGGCATGAGGTTACCTTTGATTTGAGTGAATATCTAGGTATGGACGTAATTATTCAATTTGTATTTGGATCTGACCCTGCTTATTCTACTCCAGATGACAATTCTTTAACTGGATTTAAAGTAGATGACATAACTGTTACAGATGGTAGTGGGAATATCGTGTTTCTTGATAACGCAGATGATGAGGTTTATATGACACCTATGAATGGTTTGGAGTATGCGTGGGAACAATACTTTTATGATTATGGTGATATTACCAGACCAGGTAGTCTTGGTTGGGAAGAATATGCCCCAGGAATGCCTTTTAACGGGAATGCACAATTAGACATTTCGGAATATGCTGGAGACAATGTGAGAATTCGTTTTACAGCTAGAATGGATGATAATGATGATGGTGGCAATGGTGACGGACTATATATTGATGATTTACATATTTGGAAAGTATCTTACAACGATGTTCCCATAGTTGATAATCTAGAGGCTTACGGGTTGGATAATCAGGTGGTTATTAGTTGGGATATGCCCGCTGGTGGTAGTTATGATAATGATGATATTACTTATGTAGATGGTACATTTGAGGATGCAATAATGATGTCATCAGGCACATCAATTATGGGGCAATATTTTGATATGCCTTACGGAGCTGAAGCTGCAAATGCAAATTCATGCGAAGTTTGGGGTGAGCCGGGCTTTAGTGGGGCTACAACTTTATATGGTTTTGCCACCCTTGCTGGTGTACCCACATCAGACGCTCTCTACTCTATGCAGATAAATTTACAAGAAGGGCAATGGAATGCTTTAAATTTAGATTGGACGTTCGAGGGAGATTTTCTGCTCGCGATTGAAGTTAGTACAACTGTCGGTATGGGAATAGATGCAAATAGTGCACCTGGGCAAAATTCATGGGCAAATCTAGGAGGATGGCAGCCATGGACAGAAGTAGCATATGAGTATGGTTTAACCGATGGTGAATTTGGTATAAATGCTAATGTTACAACTGTTGGTGGGGGATCACCATTATTTAATGTTTATAGATCTGTAAATGGCAGTGACTTTAATATCATGTTTAATGGTTCAGGAATTGAAGAAAATCAATTTCTTGATAACACAGTACAAAATGGAAATGAATATTGTTATGAGATCACAGCTATTTATGGTGAAAATGAAGGAAATCCTTCAAGTCCAATTTGTGCAATTCCTGAAGCGCAGACGATTTATGAGATTTCGTACGATGATGGTGAAATTGAGACAAGTATCAATGCGGGGGAGGGTAATTACCTCTGTGTTAAATTTACACCTGATAGCTACCCTGTAGATTTGTATCGTGCCAGTTTTTACTGCGATGGTTCATCTACAGGTGTTGGATTTGTAAATGTTTGGGATGATGATGGGGAAGATGGAATGCCAGGTACAGTGCTTATTGAAAATGTCCCTACTACATTTGCGGGAGGTTCATGGACCCCTGTTCCAATGAGTGCTTATGGAGTTACCATTGATGATGGTAGTTTTTATGTTGGCTGGTGGGAGTTAGCTGATACACCTCCAGTGGGTGTGGATTCGGATAACCCTGCAACAAATAGTTTTATTGATATTGGTGTTGGCTCAGGACTTGAACCTTTTGGTAATTATTTTGAAGGTGCTATGATGATTAGAGCAGAGGTTGATTCGGCAAATGTAAGTGCTGTAAGCGTTGAGGAGAATTCACATTTAGAACCATTATCCTTTTCTTTAAATCAAAATTATCCAAACCCTTTTAATCCAGTTACGACAATATCTTTCAGTATATTGAAAGAGGGATATACTGAGATCTCTTTGTACGACTTAGGTGGAAGGAAAATAAAAAGTATCATGAATGAAGTATTAGATTCTGGTTATCATTCAGTAAATATTAATGCTTCAAATATGCCTTCTGGTGTTTATCTATATACCATAAATGTCAGCAGTAAAAATGGTCATCACCTTTTTGGTAAAACAAAGAAAATGGTATTAATGAAATAAAAAGAAAACATAATGAAAAAAGTAATTCTCATAATACAATTTTTAATATTTCAAAATATTGTTGGTCAAACGTATAATGATAGAGTTCTAATATATATTGAAAATTCTGTAAAGAATTTTGAAATCATTGAAAACTCTAATAAAACAAATGTAGATGAATTGAACGACGAGCTAGAGAATATTGGTGCAACAAAAATAAGGCAGTGGCTTCCTAATGCTAGGCCTACCGATCGTGATGGAGATACGTATTTAAATCGATATTACATAATTGAATTGGGTTCGGATCGTGAGGATATAAATTTGATACTCCAGAGTATTGAAAATGTAGGTTGTGTTTACAGTTCTGAAACCATGATAATAATGAAGCCTGATTATATTCCAAACGATCAGCGATGGAATCAGCAGTATGGACTGCAACTTATCGAGGCTGATCTTGCGTACGATTTATGGGATATCGATAATGGAGAAATTCCAGGTGCTGTAGAGGATGGAGAAATCGTTGTAGCTATTTCTGATATTGGACTTCAGTGGGATCATCCCGACTTGGTAGGGAACGTCTGGCAAAATTTAGGTGAAGATGCTGATGGCGATGGAGTGGTGATCGTACAATCTGGAAATACGTGGGTTTTTGACCCTGATGATATTAATGGAATTGATGATGATGAAGATGGATATGAGGATAATTTTATAGGTTGGGATATTGCGTTTAATGATAACGATCCAATGCCAATTAATAACGGCTATGATCATGGAACTAATGTTGCTGGGTGTGTATCATCTGCTACTAACAATAATATTGGAGTAGCATCGATTGGTTGGTCTGTAAAATTAATGGGTTTAAATGTTTCAAATGATGGATATTACATTCAATATGGAGGACAAAGCATTCTTACAGCTGCTCAAATGGGTGCTGATGTGATAAACATGAGTTGGGGGGGTGTTGGCGGATGTAGTTACACTGCTCTAATTAATAATGCTTATAATAATTACGGTTGCATTCTTGTCACTTCAGCAGGAAATGGAGGATCGGATGGGAATACTGATTTTGATCTCCACACTCCGTCCTCATGTAATAATGTAATATCTGTATCAGCCACTGGTCCAAATGATAATTTTGGATGCTGGGCAACGGCTGGTGAAACAGTTGATCTTTGTGCCCCAGGAGAAAGTATTTGGACGACTAACGTAAGCGGTAGTTACGGAAGTTATTGGGGAACTTCATTTAGTTCTCCTATTGTTGCGGGGGCGGTCGCTTTAGTGTGGTCAAAATTTCCTGATGCGGACCAAGAATGGGTTGAAGAAAGGATTATTTCAAATACAGACGAGTTTTCAGATATGAATGGTTCTTGCCAAGGTAATAGTTTAGAGGGCATGCTAGGGACAGGTCGGTTAAATATTTTTAAAGCCTTAAGTGCTGGTATCATGCCTAGCCTTTATATCTCAGATGTTAATTACTTGAATGATACAGATGATGATGGTATCTTGAACCCTGGTGAACAGGTGCAAGTAAAGCTTATAGTTGGCAATGAGCAAGGATGGGCAGATGCAGAAAATGTAGTTGCCACAATATCTACTGAAGATGATAGAATAGCAATTATTGATAATACGATTGAGTTTACTAATACGATAAGTGCTGGTTCTAGTTCATTTACTTTGGTTGACCATTTTTTATTGTATGCATTTGAGGATGCGCAACTAGGCAATGTGCCTTGCACAGTACACCTCCAAGCAGGTACTGAAGAAAATCTTTATGAAACCACATTTCAAATAGAAATTAACATATCCCTAGATCAAAATGGTTTTCCTGTAGCAGGTATGGCGATCAAATCTTCTCCTATCATTGCGGATGTTGATGGTAATTCAATAGGTGAAGTCTATTTTGGCAGTGACAATGGGAACTTTTATGGTTATACAATAGGTGGTAATGAGCAGTGGGGGTTTCCATTTAATACAGGTGCAAATGTTCGTTCAAGCGCAGCGGTGAGAGATGTGGATATGGATGGTGTAAAAGAAATTGTTTTTGGATCGAACGATGGGAACCTATATATCATTAATGCTTTTGGTATGCAGGAACTTTCGTACTGGCAATCAGGTATGATTATTGGTTCCCCTGCACTAGTTGATTTAGATCAAAATGGAG
>DBHI01000020.1 GCA_002296125.1 Anaerolineales bacterium UBA832
GTATCAGCATGCATCTCTACTGAAAAACCGTCAGTCTCACCCGATTGAGTAGCTACATTAGTCACGCAAATTGTAACACCTCTACTATTTCTAATCGCAGACGAAATATCTGAAACCAATAGATTAGGTAAAACACTAGTAAACAAACTACCAGGACCCAATACAATCACATCAGCACCCAAAATAGCCTTAACTGCCTCAGGATTAGCAGGAACATCACTAGGATCCAAATACACCCTATCTATTATACCCGTCTCAGCTGGAATTGCAGATTCCCCTGATACTCTATGTGGACTAGCACCATGATATTCACGTATATCAGCCATTAAGGTTACATTCTCTAAAGTTGAAGGCAATACTTGTCCTGTAATTGCTAATACCTGACCAGACACTGCCAATGCTCTTTCAAAAGAACCTGTTATTTCGGTCATAGCTGTTATAAACAAATTGCCAAACGAATGACCATCTACACCACCAGTAATTCCAAACCTATATTTAAATAACTGCGTCAACAAAGCCTCATCATCTGCTAAAGCAACTAAACAGTTTCTCAAATCACCAGGAGGTAATACTCCTAAATCACGTCGTAATCTGCCTGAAGATCCACCATCATCAGCTACTGTAACAATCGCAGACACATTAGAAGTATGATCCTTCAAACCTCGCAGAAGGGAAAACATACCTGTACCACCACCAATTACAACCACTTTAGGACCCTTACTTTTTCTTCTACGTCCTGCAACAAGACTAATAACAGACTTACCAGATGGAGAAATAGTGTAAACAAATTCCTGACTTATTTGGATAGCAGCAAATACAACAAATACCATGCCAATTACTAATCCGACAAAAACTCTAATCCATACTGGAATATCCAATTCAGCAGTAGAAAACAAATCTAACTCAAAATTAAAATACACAAATACTGCATCAACAACACAAACGCCCACAATACAAACACCCAAAGCAAAAACAATCAACCATCTCTTTATACCAAGTCCTGGCCTTAAAAATGCTACGAGAAAATCAAGAGAAGTTTTCATAAAATCTACTTTTTAAATGATGATTATTTGCACGACATTATCACTAAACTATAATTTACCTATAATTCGGGGCGTGACTCAGTCCGGCTAGCGCGCACCTTTTGATTCGGTGATGTCGGAGGTTCAACTCCTCTCGCCCCAACATTATTTAACTAATCAAACCACTACTAAATGACACATATCAAACAAGCAATATCATCCATTAGTACTGTATTACAATACAACTAACGTTTTGTATATGTAGGTGCCTTACGAGCGCGCTTCAAGCCTGGCTTTTTTCTTTCCTTAACTCGTGCATCTCTAGTTAAAAATCCCGCACCTCTTAGTACTGATCGAGCTTCAGGATTTAATTTCAATATAGCACGAGAAATAGCATGAGCTGTAGCATCAACCTGTCCTGTTACACCACCACCTTTAACATGAATGGTTACATCAACCGAATTAACTAAATCAGTCAATATCATTGGAGTCAATATCTTATCAGCATCACCAACACGAGGAAAATAATTGCGTAAATCCTTATTGTTTATCATTATACTACCTTTACCACCTGGAAAAACACGCGCACGTGCTGAACTCGATTTCCTCCGACCTACAGCTTCATGATATAAATTTTCACTCATATTATCCTACCTTTTGTAGATTATCCAGTAAACGAGGAGTCTGAGCATCGTGCGGATGATCAGCACCAGGATAAACTTTTAGTTTTTTTAGCATTTTTCTACCTAGTTTAGTTTTAGGTAACATACCTCTAACTGCAAATTTAATTACTCTATCAGGATGTCGTTCTAACATAGTCTTAAGTGGAATCTCTATCAAACCACCAGGAAAACCAGTATGTCGCCTATACATCTTATCATTCAAACGATTACCCGACACCACTATTTTAGTTGCATTTACTACAACTACATAATCTCCTAAATCCAAATTAGGCGCATAATTAACTTTATGCTTACCACGAAGAATACTAGCAATCTCACTAGCTAATCTTCCCAAAGTATGACCGGACGCATCAATTAACAACCATTCTTGTTTTACTTCAGAACCTTTAGTCACATATGTATTCACTGTATCAAGCTCCTCAAAACTGTACATGCATAAGTGTCAAGCCTTTAGCAGGTGCTAATGGACCACTCATGTTTCTATTTCTTGCATCCAATACGTCTTGCACGTAAGTAGGACTCCAAACCCCAGTTCCAACCATATATAAAGTACCAACTATACTTCTAACCATTCTATACAAAAACGCATTACCTACAATATCCATTATAATCATATCGTTATCATTCATCCACTCAATTTTTAGTACATCACGCACCGTATGACCATGTCTATCTGGTGCCTTACCAAACGATGCAAAATCATGCTCACCTAATAAGAACTCACCACCCAAAATCATATTATCAATTTCAAGCTTTTTATTAACTATCCAACAATCTCGTTCATGTAAAGGCGATCTAGTAGTTGAGTTATATATTTTATATTGATAATTTCTCCATATAGCTTCCCTGCGTGGGTTGAAATTATCATCTACAACACATATCTCCTTTACTGCTACGTCTTTCGCTAAGACAGAATTAATAGCTCTTAACAAATCCAACTCATTATGTTTCCAATCTAAATCAAAAGCAAAAACTTGTCCCTTAGCATGTACTCCTGCGTCAGTCCTACCAGAACCATATATTACCACTCTATTCTTACACGCAATATGACTTAATGCTCTTTCTACTTCACCCTGGACTGTCCTTATACCTAACTGCAACTGAAATCCACTAAAATCAGTGCCATCATATTCTAGTATAGCCCGATATCTACTCAAATATTGTTAATCCTCCACAAGCTCCAATATCACCATTCGTGCAGCATCACCACGCCTACTACCTAGTTTTAACATACGAGTATATCCGCCAGGTCTATTTTCATATCTAGGTGCTATTTCATCCATCACCTTTTTCACAACTACCTTATTATTTAACTTACGCATAATAGTCCTACGTGCCTGTACCTGATTCATACTACTACCAATTCTCTTACTACGTTTTGCAATTGTAATTACACGCTCTGCATCACCACGTATAGCTTTTGCCTTAGCTTCTGTAGTATTAATGCGCTCATGCACCAGCAAATCATTAATAAGATTCCTTCGAAGAGAATTTCTATGAGAACCAGATTTATTTAAACGATAACCATATATTCGATGTCTCATTCAGATATCTCCATATTAATTTCAGATTCGATGATATCCTCATCCAGATCACTCTCAATATATCCTCTCTCAACCAACTTATCCTTTAATTCATTAAGTGATTTATCGCCAAAGTTACGTATTGACATCATTGCTTCATCACCTCTAGCCATATGATCTATAACCTCTCCAACAGATGTTATACCAGTGCGCTTTAGTGAATTAAAAACTCTTACTGATAAATCAAGTTGCTCAATAGGAACCTCATACACCTCATTAGGTACTACTTCTTCTGGTATCTCCTCTTCAACTTCCATTAGCATTTCTTCAGTTACACCTGAAATATCTTTCAGAAAATGCATCATAATAGCAGCGCTACTACTTAAAGCTTCTTCAGGAGCTATAGTTCCGTCAGTCCAAATCTCCATAACTAATTTATCATATCCTGTATCCTGACCAACCCGAGCACTCTCTATATCCCAATTAACTCTTTTCACAGGACTATATATTGCATCAGTAGGAATATCTCCAACAGGCAATGTGCCTCGTTCCTCAGCAGGCGAATATCCTCTCCCTCTCTGTATGACAAATTCTATCTGCATTGATCCACTTTTCTTATCAATAGTAAACAAATACAAATCAGGATTTATAATTTCAACTTCAGATGGGCATTCAATGTCTGCTGCAGTAACTGTTCCTGAACCTTTAACAGATAAGGTTAGTCGAGCCGTACTACCTTCATGTAATTTAAGTCTCAATTGCTTAATCTGCAGCAAAATCTCCGTCATATCCTCTCTAATACCAGGAAGATCAGAAAATTCATGGTAAATATCTGCAACTCTAATTGAAGTAACTGCAACACCATCCAATGATGAAAGCAAAATTCTCCTCAAACTATTCCCTATAGTAACTCCAAAACCAGTTTCCAAAGGACTTACAAAAAATTTACCGTAATTACGAGAAACGGCATCACGTACAATTTTTGGTGTAACCATGTCTTTTGTAGAAATCAAAATTAATCCCTCCTAGCAAACTTAAGTGCGATATATAACCTACTAATCTAGATTACCTAGAATAAAACTCAACTATTAACTGTTCATTAACTGGTTCAAATATTTCTTGTCTATTAGGAACTTCGAGCATTTTACCAGTCAATAATTTCTCATCACGCTCCAACCAAGTTGGAAGATTACGACCATCCGACTCATTCACAACTACCTGAAAAATTGTTTTTTTCTTTGATAATTCTCGTACTGCAATTTCATCACCAGGGCTCAGTTGCTGTGAAGGTATGTTAGATCTATGACCATTTACCAAAAAATGTCCATGTGACACCAATTGTCGGGCCTCTGCTCTACTACGTGCATAACCAAGCCTATATACTATATTATCCAAACGCACTTCTAATTCCTGCAATAATGCAACACCCGTCAACCCTCTTGCTTTCACTGCTCTACGATAATAATTACGAAACTGCTTCTCTAACACTCCATATATACGTCGTGCTTTTTGCTTAGCCCTTAATTGAATGGCATAATCAGATTCACGCTGCCGTCTCCATTGGGCCTGAGGACCATGTTGGCCGGGAGTATATGCACGCTTATCAAAAGAACATTTCGGCGTTAAACATCTAGACCCCTTTAAATATAATTTTTCACCTTCACGACGACACAACTTACAAACTGATCCTATATATTTTGCCATAATAATTTCATAACCTTAATTACAATATTTATTTTTAATAATCATACACGCCTTCTCTTAGGAGGACGACAACCATTATGTGGTAATGGTGTAACATC
>DBHI01000100.1 GCA_002296125.1 Anaerolineales bacterium UBA832
TGGAGATGATGGAGGACCACCACCTCCGCCATAGTCTAGGAGCAATACTAACCTAGTAGATAGTTGTTTATATATTATTGCAATATAGTGACTTGTTTTATAGTATTCTAATATGCTTCATTATTAACAAATGATTGCCACAACTAATATTTTGCAATCAGGTTATTGGTTTGGAAAATTAGATACTAGACCACTTTCTCTGTTTAGATTGTTTTTTGCTTGCTTATTAATTAAGAACGCAATTTATAATATACCGTTGGCTGGGGATTTTTTCAGCGATTTTGGCTATTTGCCTCGATTAGTACTATTTGATAGTTTAGTTCGTACATCTAGATTTTCGATCATGGATTCTATCTCACATACTTGGATGGCTGTGGGATTTTTCATGATATGGATAGTAGTTGCTTTGTGTTTGTTATTAGGCTATCGTACAAAATTGTTTTCTATTATAAATTTTGTAATAGTATTATCAGTACACGAACGCAATGTTTATATTCTTAATGGAGCAGATACTGTTATAAGAATATTAAGCTTCTGGATTATGTTTGTACCATTAGGCAATTATTATTCAATAGATGCTTTAAGTAAGCGTTTTGCATTATATAGAAAATCATCCAATATAAAGGATTTGCGAGTTAATGATAAGTTGCACACTACTTTTGTGTTTCCAGTTAGAATGATTCAGTTACAAATTTCAATTATATATTTATTTTCATTTTTCGAAAAAATGAAAGGTGAATCATGGAAAAATGGTGAGGCTTTATATTATGCATTGCAGCTGAAATCTCTAACATTGCCTACGGGAGACTGGGTGTTTGAAATAACACCTTTATGGGTTATGAGTGCATTATCGTATTTTACATTGGCAGTTGAAGCCTTATTTGTTTTTTTGGTATTTTTCCCAATTGGTCAACCATTTTTCAAATTAGTAGCATTAGGAATGGGTGCAAGTTTTCATATAAGTATTGCATTGACAATGTCTATAAGAGATTTTTCATTAGTAATGTTAATAAGTTATTTGATTTTCTGTGAACCAGATTGGATATTAGAAATTGATAGTAAGATGCGTAAATCTTTACAGAAATTGAGATTAATTATTCATTCGATGAATAGTCCTTTGTGGTTGTTAATAGCTATGACTCGTGAGGCAGATATTATTGTAGATACTAATGTGACTAATCATAAGCAAATTGATAAATTTTCTGCGATTTATTATCAAGATGGCAATAGATGTCAGGGTTTAGATGCGTGGGTGGCTGTTGTAAGTTATTTTCCTATGGGTAACTTGCTTTTATATGCATTGAGATTTGATTTTTTTAGATTATGTATTAGGAGTTTGTTTACTGTTTGGGTTAAATATTTAGTTTTACCTTATCCTGACTCAAGTTCAGTTATATTAACCAATCAGCAAGATCTCAATACTCTTTCTATTGATAATTTTGGGCGGATTAGTAGATTTATTGTTTTATTTGGATTTATGTTTGGTGTTGTTTGGTACAACTTAAGTTATTTGGTTGATACAGAAGACTTGGATGAAGTTTTGCCAGTTAATACATCAATTAGTGATGTGGTTAGGATTGTTGGCTTATGGCAGAGGTGGCAATTGTTTGCACCTTATCCTCGTACTATTGATGGATGGATAGTAGCACCTGGCAAGTTTGAAGATGGTACAACTATTGATTTACGGACTGGTAATAGTGTGAATGATGAAATGAAAAGGTGGTTCTGGGGTCCTGGCATGCGTTGGAAGAAATATGAAGCTAATCTATACAGAAAGCAATATAAATCTATAAAATTTGCTTGGGCTGCATATTATTGTCGTTACTATAATGTTATAGAAAGCAGATCACAAGGTAGTCGATTAGCTACTCTTGAATTACATTATCGTTTTAGGAGATCTCATGCTCCTGAGGAAGATTTGAATGAATATGAAACGTCTGTATTGTGGAAGCACTGGTGTTTTTCTGAATATAAGTATTAGTATTGAGAATATATTGATTAGTATAGAAACTTTTGTGTTGATGGAGCATTATGTATTTTAGGAAAAATTATCGTAGTTGTCATGTTATTTTATTTGATGGACGATGTTCATTATGTGTCAGATCTGTGAAATTTTTGTTGTGTTTTGATTGGTTTAATATGTTTTTGTGTTTAGACTTTCGTCAAGATGACGTACTAGATTTGATTAAATGTGTGTCATTAAATCAGCTTGAAAATGAGATGGTACTCATTACAAATCATGGTCAAATAAAATCAGGTTATATAGCTTGGCGATACATTGTAAACAAATTGCCGATCTTTTTTTTGATGTCGCTATTATTGTATTTCCCATTGGTGACTAGGATTGGTAATTGGTTGTATTCGCTCGTGGCACGTAGTCGTATGGGATTAGTGCATTGTCCACCAGGAGATTGTGCTGTTCATAAATCTGCGAACACAAGCACGTATGTAATTGAAGGTATTGATATACTGTCGGTGTATGGTATCAAGATAGCTAATAGTAATATGTAATGATACTATTTTGGAATTAGTTGATGATTTATTTCCAATCTGCAATTCTTTGAATTGCTTCTTGAATACGATCTGTAGGTGTACCTAGTGAAATTCTGAAATAACCTTCACCAGATTCTCCAAAAAATGATCCAGGAGTTACTGATACTCCTACTTCTTCTAATAGTGTTTCGGTAAAATCTTTGGATGTTATATTGTCTTGTATGCGTACCCATACATACATTGCAGCTTGTGGTTTATAAGGTATTAGATTTGTGTTTGATAAGCCATCTAAAACAATATTACGTCTTTCCTGGTAAATTGTATTGCGTTCTTTTAACCAGGTTTGGTCACCTGTTAGAGCTGCGACTCCAGATGCTTGAATGGCTTGAAACTGACTAGAGTCAATATTGCTTTTTAGATCTCGTAATGCTGTAATTCCTGTTTGATTTCCGCAAGCCATTCCTAGACGCCATCCAGCCATATTATAAGTTTTTGATAATGAATTGAATTCTATCGCTACTTCAGAGGAACCAGATACTTGTAATAGACTAGGTGCGTTATATCCATCAAAGGTAATATCCATATAAGGAGCGTCATTACAGATCATAATTTGATGCGTGTGTGCGAATTCTACTACTTCAGTAAAGAATTTATCATCTACTATTGCTCCAGTTGGATTGTTTGGGTAATTTAACCATAGTAGTTTAGTTCTACTTGCAATATGATTTGGAATGGAACTTAAATCAGGTAGAAAATGATTGGATTCTAATAAAGGCATGGTCACAACTTTAGCACCAGCAAATTTTGCTGCACGTGCATATACCGCATAACCTGGATCAGGTACTAACACTATATCATCAGGATTGAGAAAAGCCATAGATAAATGAAAAAGACCCTCTTTTGATCCAATAAGGCCTACGATTTCTGATGTTGGATCTAGATTTACATCAAAACGGTTGGCATAATAAGTGGATACTGCTTTTAGGAAGTCAGGTGATCCTCCTAAGGGTGCATATCCATGCAAATTGGCTTCTGAGCTGAGTTGGTGTAGAGTGTCAACAATGAATTGTGCTGGTGGTAAATCTGGTGATCCCATGTCCAATCTAATTATATCTTTCCCTTGTGCTTTAAGTTTTGCAATATGTGTTCCTAACTTTGCAAAAAAATAGGGTTCTACAGTGTTCATTCTTTTAGACAGTTGCATTATAGATTTAGTTCCTAATTTTAGTGTTTGTTCATTCAGTTGGCAGTATTAGTTTTCCCCAATCATATGGTGATTTATGTGTGATTGTCCATGTTTCGTTATTATTCACAGTTTCTGATTGTAGTCCAGTAGTATGAAACCATGTTTTACCTGGTTGAAGCGGTATTGAGTTATTTTCTTCATCAACTAAGAATGTCATATCACTACTATCCATACGTATCCAGTTTACAGAATAAGCTTGTCCATTGCGCAATATTAGAGCAGGACCTCCCCCCCATAATTGAATTTCAGTTGCGAATGCTGCATGAATTCCGTCAGATGCATAATCTTCTGGCACTGTAGAATCAACAACATGATTAGCGAAAAGTACTACAAGGTTGTCAGCTGTGATTTGTTGTTTAGTGTTGTAATCAAAGTGTGGCTCAATATCTACTTCTGATATTTCTGTCCAGCGATAATATTTTTTATCATTTTGGTTATAATGCCATACTGAACGTGCCTCACGACTATAATTGACTTGCAGACTTTCAGCATTTTGTCCACCATTTGGTATAGTTTTTTGGAATGCTAGACCTTGTATTTTTGGTTTAGTATTCAAGCTTAACTCGTCTAAAGTTTTCCAGACATCATTAGTATCAACAAATACTGAGTTTGCACTTTGGCTTTCTCTACATATTGGGGGACAAGTAAAACCCGTTGAGTTTGATATTACAGCTGGATACCATTGTTTTTGGCGCAATCGATTTAAAGTACCATCTGACATACCGGATGCAATTAGTGCTCCACTAAACATTTCAGTTAGAGTTGTATCAATTAGTCTTGCTGATCTAATTGAGCCAACTCTTGAAGCCTCTCCTGTATAAAATATTGCAGTAAATCGGGTAGTTCCACCTTCTGCATAATGTTCCCATACCATATCAGCTGCTTCTAATCCAGATTGAGGCCTTACGCTTCTAGGATAATGAGATATTTTGATTGCTAATGGTCTTCTGTTTAATTTTGATTTTTCTTCAACATACAATCCGCTAATTGGACTGATCTGTTCAGGATACTCGTAAGGACCTATTAATGGTTCTGAAGTTGGCGTGGCCAAAACTGTCGCTGTTGGAGCAAATGTAGGTGCATTAGTAATGTCTACAGTTGTGCTTTTTGGAATAGGAGGTGGCAGCGTTGGTATGGATGTTGGTAAGTCATCAATTGTATCTGTATTGTTATTTTCACTAATACTTTTAGTATGTGCTAATTCAGATTCTTGAGAAATTGGTGTACATCCAGATAGGCCTATTAATATAATTGAAATTGATAGAATATACCAAACATTCGATGAGATGATATTAGTTTTCATAATATGATTGTAGTGATAGTTTGGGTATTACATGTGATCATTAGATCATCCTGTATTCCATATATCATACAAATGTGCCCCCACGGAGATTCGAACTCCGGTCTTAGGCTTGAAAGGCCTACGTCCTAGTCCCCTAGACGATGGGGGCATAATGGCACGGGCGGCATTCTACCATGTATAGAAAGTATGGGTCAAGTCATCTGAGGATTATTATTTATTATGGTAGACTTGAATGTCGGCAAAAATTAATGGTAATGAGACTTATTATCTTAAGTATTAAGAGACATAATTAATGGATTCAGAAATAAAATTATTAAAGTTACATATGGCTGAAGTAGTGGATTTACAAAGATCGGCTGCATTGTTGTCATGGGATCAGCAGACTTATATGCCATCTGGAGGCTCGAAGGATCGTGCTCAACAGTTGGCGACATTAGAAGGTTTGGCACATCGTTTGTTTATATCTAATAAGGTTGGTGATCTCATTGGTGAATTAGAATCAAATGTTAATGATATTGATTATGATTCTGATGATGCGTCTTTTATAAGATATGTATCTAAAAAGTTTAAGCGTGAAAAACGAATGCCAAATTCTTTGGTGTCGGATTTGGCAAATACTACTTCTCTAGCTCAAGAAGCGTGGGTTTTAGCACGTCAAAATAACGATTATGCTCTCTTTCAACCTCATCTTCAAAAAGTTCTTGACCTCACTAGACAAAAATCTGAATGTTTTACTCCATGGGATAATGTTTATGATCCTTTACTTGATATATATGAACCAGACATGAAAACCAGTGAACTCCAAAATATCTTTAGTGACATTAAAGATGAGTTAATTGATTTAGTAAGTGCTATTCAAGGTAGTAATGTGAAAGTTGACAACAGTATCTTATATGGTGATTTTGAAGAAAACATGCAGCGAGAGTTTGGTTTGATTATAGCAAGAAGCCTTGGTTATGACTTTACGAGAGGACGTCTAGATGAAACTGTACATCCATTTTGTACTCATTTTTCGTTAGATGATGTTCGTATTACAACGCGATTTGATCGTAAATGCTTATCCTCTGCTCTTTTTGGAATCATGCATGAAGTTGGTCATGCTTTGTATGAGCAGGGTATCTCCCCACAATTATCTAGAACAGGATTAGATACAGGTGTGTCTTTAGGCGTACATGAGTCTCAATCTCGTTTGTGGGAAAATTTGATAGGGCGTAGTAGATCATTTTGGAAATATTACTTTCCTGTATTACAGAAAATGTTTTTGGGTATTTTCGATAATGTGTCGGCAGAGGAGTTTTATTTTTCAATCAATCAATCTAAACCTTCTTTGATAAGAGTTGAAGCAGATGAGGTTACATACAACTTACATATAATTATACGTTTCGAATTAGAATTAGACATGTTAAATGGGGATTTACAGTTAAATGACTTGCCAGAAGCATGGGCAGACAAATATAAGACTTATTTGGGTTTGTCCCCAACTAATTATGTTAATGGTGTGTTGCAAGATATTCATTGGTCAATTGGAGCTATTGGATATTTTCCGACCTACACTATAGGTAATTTGATGTCGGTGCAATTATTACAAGCTGCTAAAAAAGAAATTGGTGATTTAGATAATCAAATATCACAAAGTGATTTTGCAGATTTGCTTGCTTGGTTGCGTCATAATATACATTGTCATGGTAGTAAGTATTCTCCCCGAGAGTTATTACATCGTATTACAGATAATTCAGTTGATCCAAAGCCTTATATGGAGTATCTACATAATAAATATAGTGAAATTTATCGTATTTAGATTTCTAATAATAAAAATCAGAACAAATTAATAGCCTATAGGATGCCAGGTGGTTTTGGTTTCTTGTGTTCGTAAGATTGAATATGGATGTAATGAATCATTATACATCCAATCTTTATCATGACAGATAGATACACGTTTGAGGTTTTGTGATGCGTTTTGTTCTATTGCTGTAATAGTATCTATGTTTTCCCCGAAATATATTAAGCCATTTACTTCCATGTGTGTGGCAAAATGTTCTAGTAATTCCGATTGGAATCCAGTTATAATATTTACCACTCCTGGTGGAACATCGGAGCTATGTAATGACTCTGCTAATGATGCAGCACATAAAGGGTAATCTTGAGGCATTAGTGTTACACAAGTGTTGCCACCAATGATTGTTGGAATTATTCCTCCTAAGATTCCTAAGAGCCCTGATTTTTCAGAAGGTATTATTACTATTATTCCTGTAGGTTCAAGTACACTAAAACTGAAATAAGGTGAGGACACAGGATTAACAGTGCTAAAAATTTGATTGTATTTATCAGCCCAGCCAGCAAAATAGACTAAAGTATCAATTGTTTGTTTCACTTCTGTGACAGCTTTGCTTTGACTTATTCCTTGCAGGGCAAGTTCTTCAATTAATTGTGGACTACGTCCTTCAATTATTTCAGCACATCGATATATTATTTGTGCTCTATTGTATGCTGTTTTTGATTTCCAACTGGGGAATGCATTTTTCGCAGATATAATTGCATCACGAAAATCCTTGCGGGAAGCTTGACAAATATTAATAGAAGTTTTTATTTGTTTACTGTTCCAATTGTATGTGCGTTCTGACTCACTACGAACGAATTTGCCATTTATAAACATTTTATGTGTTTTGCGAACATTTAATCTTTTATTCATGATAATGTTTCTTAACAAGGATTAAGTTTGAGATAAGGTAGCAATCCTTGAATACCTCCTTCTCTTCCCATGCCACTTTCTTTGTATCCTCCGAATGGTGCGCTAGGGTCAAATTTGTTGAAGGTATTTGCCCAAATCACACCTGCGCGTATGTTTTGAGTTACTTTAAAAATTTTTGCACCTTTGTCTGTCCATACTCCACCAGATAAGCCATAAGGTGTGTTGTTAGCTTTTTCAATAACTTCATCTACAGTTCGAAATGTTTGAATTGCTAATACTGGGCCAAAGATTTCTTCTTGTACAATTCTATGTGATTGAGATACGTTGCAGAACAAAGTTGGAGCATGCCAGTAACCAGTATTTGGTAGTTTGCATTTTGATTGATATAACTCACCACCTTCATCTTGTCCAATCTTTACATACTCTTGGATTCTTTTTAATTGTTCTTTAGAATTGATTGCGCCAATATCAGTGTTTTTGTCTAATGGGTCTCCAACGATCAAGGTTTCCATTCGTTCACGTAATTTGAAAATAATTTCATCAGATATACTTTCTTCTACAAACAATCGAGATCCAGCACAACATACATGTCCCTGGTTAAAAAATATTGAATTTACAATGCCTTCTATAGCTTGATCAATTGCTGCATCAGCAAAAATGATATTAGCAGCTTTTCCACCTAGTTCTAGAGTATAGGGTTTATTTTTCCCAGCTAATTTTTTCATAATTTCCTTGCCTACAGCTGTAGATCCAGTAAATGCAATTTTGTCAACATCAGGGTGTTCTACTAAGGATGAACCTGTTGAGCCATCACCAGTTATGATGTTTACTACACCATCTGGCAAATCAGCTTCTCTAATTATCTCAGCTAACAACATTGCTGTTAAAGGAGTAGTTTCTGCAGGTTTCAGCACAATAGTGTTTCCTGTAGCGAGTGCAGGAGCAATTTTCCAAGCTGCCATCAGCAAAGGAAAATTCCAAGGTATTATTTGTCCAGCAACTCCTAATGGTTGAGTTTCTCTACCAGGAAATGCATATTTAAGTTTGTCAGCCCATCCAGCATAGTAAAAAAAGTGAGCAGCTGCTAATGGCACATCAATATCACGAGATTCTCTTATTGGTTTACCGCCATCCATACTTTCTATTACTGCTAATTCTCGAGATCGTTCTTGAATAATTCGAGCTATTCTAAATAGATATTTACCACGTTCAGAATGTGAAATTTTTGACCAAGATGTTTCATATGCTTTTCTTGCAGCACTAACAGCAAGGTTTACATCATCTGGTCCTGCATCAGCTACTTTAGCTATAATTTTTTCGTTTGATGGATTTATTGTGTTTCTATGATTGTTGTTTTTTGCTGGAACAAATGCTCCATTAATGAATAGATCATATGATTCTTTTAAGTTTATATGGTCTGTAGATTGTGGTGCAGGATCGTATTGCCAATCAGTTTGTAAGTTTAGAGAATTCATTTTGGTTCTCATTATTATTTGTTAATCTAGTGAAAAATAATCAGTAGATTGATATATTCCAGTATTTTGTTTAACTATTTGCATAAGTATATCATTTGCTAGTGAGCTAGCACCAAATCTAAATAGCTTAGGATTCAACCATGATTGTCCTAAAGTTTCGCGTAACATTACTAGGTATTGTATGGCCTGTTTAGATTTGCTAATGCCTCCAGCTGGTTTAAGTCCAACCAGTTTACCAGATTTAATGTAGTGGTCTCGAATTGCTTGCATCATTACTAAGGTGACTTCTGGTGTAGCAGCAGGTTGTACTTTACCTGTGCTTGTTTTAATAAAATCAGCACCCGACTGTATTGCAAGTTCACTTGCAATACGAACATTATCTAGTGTTACTAGTTCACCAGTTTCTAATATGACTTTTAAATGTGCAGATCCGCAGACTTCTTTTATTTTCTGTATTTCATCTGCAACATAATTATAATCACCACTTAAGAATCTTCCTCGTGAAATTACCATGTCTATTTCATTTGCTCCGTCTTCCGCAGCTCTTTTGACTTCATCTAATTTTGAATCTATATCTGACATTCCACTTGGAAATGCGGTAGCTACAGATGCTACTTTCACGTTACTTCCTTGTAGAGCATGTCTTGCTGTTTTGACTAGAGGTGCGTAAACACATATTGCTGCTACGTTTGGGAGGTCTGGAAAATTTTCATGTAGATGAGTAGCCTTATAGCAAAGTTGGCGGACTTTGTTAGGAGAATCACGTCCTTCCAATGTTGTTAGATCGATCATGCTCAATGCCAGATTAAGTGCTTGTTGTTTTGATGTTGCTTTGATACTACGTGACTGTAGTCTTGCAACTCTTTCTTTGATGCCAATTGCATCAATTTTTGTGTTAGATAAGATCATGTTTTTTATTTGTTAGTTGCTATATTATATTGTGTCACGATATGTGCATCTTGTATAGGGAAATATACAGCCCAAACTTGACCTAAGATTTGCTCACGAGTTATAGGACCTATATCATCCATGCGTGAATCTTTTGAATAATTGCGATTGTCACCTAGTACTAGATACTGATCTTCTGCGAGATTCCATTGTTGGGTTTGTGATATTATCATGGGTTCATGCAGGTAAGGTTCATCTTTTTGGTTTTCGTTAATATATAATTTTCCGTCGCTAATCTTTACTATATCACCAGGTGTGCCAATAACGCGTTTAATATAATCTGTTTGTCCTGGTCTACCAAGAATATTCTCCCAGAATGACGTCGTAGTATTCATAGTAGGTATAAACACTACGACGTCATCTTTTTTTGGAGTATTAAATCTATATGCTAATTTGTTTACAACAATATGTTGTCCCGTTTTAAAACTATCTAGCATACTGTTTCCTTCAATTTTGAACCTTGCGGTTACTATGTTAATAGACACAAAAATTACCATAGCGAGTAGTATCGTTTCTGCAAATTCTTTAATTAAATTTGGAAAGGTCAGTGATTGATCGTCTTTTGGCTGTATTTTAATATTTGACATTCAGTACGTTTATATTAATAAATTATATATTGATTGAGATTAGGGATTAATGATTTTATTCATTTCGTTCTCGGTAAGTGATACGTATCGGTGTACCACTAAACGCAAATTGTTCTCTGATTTTATTTTCTATATATCTTGTATAACTAAAATGTACTAGAGTTTTATCATTGATATGTAATAAGATAGTTGGTGGTGCTGTGGTTACTTGTGTTGCATAGAAAATACGAAGTCTTTTACCATTTTTGGATGGAGGTGCATGTTGTCTTACAGCGGATGATATTAATCTATTCAATTGAGATGTAGATATTCTCAGTTGACGGTCTGTCTGTACCTGTAAGGATAGGGGTAGTACTTGATTTACTTTTTCTCCTGTTAATGCAGATAAAAATAAGATAGGTACATATTCTAAGAATTGTAATTTGGAGCGGATTAAATTGGTGTATGCTTGCATTGTATAAGTATCTTTAGTTATTTTATCCCATTTGTTTACTATTACTATGACACTTCGCAGTCTATTTAATGTCATACCAGCTATGTGAGCATCCTGTGATGTAAACGGTTCTGACGCATCAATGATTAGTAACACGATTTCTGCTCTATCAATTGCCTTTAATGTGCGTATTACGCTGTATTTTTCAACACCAGGTGTAATTTTTCCGCGGCGTCTTATTCCCGCAGTATCTATCAAAGTGATAGTCGATTTGTGGTATGTTAACTTAGTGTCTATTGCATCTCTTGTAGTACCAGAGACAGAAGAGACAATTACTCTATCCTGTCCAAGTAATCTATTTAACAAACTGCTTTTACCTACATTTGGGCGACCAACTATGGCAATTGATGTTGTAGCATTTGAATTGTTTGCCTTTTTTTGGGGAAGGTGCATTGTGATATCATCAAGTAAATCTCCTATTCCCAATCCGTGTAAAGCAGCAATGGGGTGCAAATTTGTAATACCTAATTGATAGAATTCATTGGCATTCATAGTGCGATTTTGATTATCACATTTGTTAACAGCTAGTAGAATTTTTTTGTCTTTGAAAGCATTTTTGTTTTGAATCAATAGATTAGCAACATATATGTCTGAAGAAGTTATGCCAGTGGTAACATCTGTCATTAGAACAATAGTATCTGCTTCACTTATTGCTGTTTCATATTGGGATTTGATTTCTTTTATAAAATTTGAGGAAGATGTTGGATTATTGGTGGTTTCCTGATAGGTTTCAATACCTCCAGTATCTACTAAATCAAATAACATACCATTCCACTCAATTTCTGCCATAATTCGATCTCTAGTGGTTCCTGGAGTGTCATCAACTACTGCCAGACGTTGTTCTGCTAAACGGTTGAACAGCGTAGATTTTCCTACATTTGGGCGTCCTACTAAAGCCACCAGCGGTTTGCTCATAAGATTTTTACGGATTGGTGGTTGTTGTATTAGTTACACTATTAGAAGAATTGTTATTGTTAGATTCTTCATCAAGTAATTCATTGAGATTGTTGATTTTAACACTAATAAATGAAGGCAAAATTGTGTCTATTTTTATTACATCTGGTCCAGATACTATTACTGAAGGTTCGATTTCATAATTGCCTGGTTTAAGTTGTATAAGATCAAGTACTACATTAACATTTTCAGTCGTCAGGCTATCTAAGATCGGTAGTGGTCCAGACATGATAACGTCAACCGATTCTGGGGATATTTGTGCAGATAAATCAGCACCTAATCCAGCAATAGTAACATTTTGTCTTATGCGTTGACTAGTTTGTACAGCTTCAATACTTACTAATACGTTTATTGATTGTTCGCTGACTGCTGTTACTTCTTCAGGAAGAGCCATGGTTAATCTGGCATCAATATCCTGTGAAGCATCACTGATGTCTAGCGGTTCTGTTTCAATAAATCCGGGTAGTGATGCTAATAAATCTGGATCATTTGAGAATAAGGTAATAGTTGGAGGAGATGTTGTAATATTGGTTATTCGATATCCTACTTCAGGCTTACCGTCCAGAAGTGCTCTTACAGCTACATCACGATAACCACCTAATTGTTGTATTGGTACGGTTATCATTGTACTAGTAGGTTGTAAAGCTATGTTTTTTAGTATTGGTTGTAAATTAGATATTTGATTGAATGTGAATGTTCTGTTAATCGTATCTTTGCTTTGGTTGATATTTAAATTTATGTCAATCACATTGAGATTTGACATTGATTCTTCAGATCCAGTTGCAATAATGTTTTCTGTAGAAATTATTGGTGAATTAGCAACATAACCTACAGCAGGTTCTCCTTGAAGATTTACAACAATAGGTATAGTTTTAGTTATTATGCGAGTTAAATTAATTGAGATTTCTTCAGGATCAATAGAGAGTATTTCTGCATCAGGAGTATTAATGTTTACTTCTAAGGGTATTGTATGTGTACCAGGTGATAATCCATTTAGATCAGCAACAATGTTAATTTGATTAGCGTTTAGTTGAGACCAGATTTGAGATGGAGCTCTTATCACTACTGTAGCTTCAGATGCACTATATTGCTCAATTTTCATGTTCGTAGATTGTAAGTTCATTTTAATTATAATTTGTTGAGGATATATTTGTTCAATAATAGGATTTTCTTCATTGACAGCTGTAATCCATACTATGGTTGATAGTATTGTGGCAAGTCCAAATAAACTTAATGTTTGCAATAATCTACGTATCATTTGTTATCAATATTTGTTTCGGTGCTGTTTTTAATTTGTATTTTTAGTAAGTTTTTTATCCAACTTCTAGTTCGTACAGTTTGTGGTTGATAAAAAGCTTCTAAAATATTGCTAAGGCGTGTGTGAGTAATTTTGCGAATCATACGTCCATTGTATGCTACAGAAATACTGCCAGTTTCTTCGGATATTATTACGGCTACGGCATCACTGGATTCAGTGATGCCGATTGCTGCTCTATGCCTCAAGCCGTATCTACGTTCTTCAACTTTAGTGTTAGTTGATAAGGGCATGACACATGCCGCAGCGACTAATTGTTCACCTCTGACGACAGTAGCGCCATCATGTAAAGGTGTATCTTTATGAAAAATCTGGACTAGTAGTTCAGCAGATATAGTTGCATTTAAATTTACTCCTGTATCAATATATTCTTGTAAACCGATTTCACGTTCTATAACGATTAGACCTCCATAGCGGTTTTGTGATAGTCGTTCACTTGCTCTGGATATACATTGAATAACGACCATGACTTGTTCATATCGTCCTCGTACTGTTATCCAGCTTCCAGCTCTTCCCAAGCTGGTTAATGCTCGTCTGATTTCAGGTTGAAAAATTACAGGTATAGCAAGAAGTAGGGCAGGTAATGTAGCTCTTAATAACCAAGATACTGCTCGTAGTTGAAATAATCCAGAAAATACAACTACTAGGATTATTAATACTATTACACCGCGGAGCAGATTAACAGCTTGAGTGCCACGGACTATTATTAGTAAAGCATAAAACATTAATGCAACTACTAATATATCCAGTATGTCCACCCAGTTTAGGTGGTCTATTAGTCGCGTGATATCACCATATATTGTGTCTATGGATGTACTCCTCCTATTGTTTGTTGGCTAGCAGATGATATAGAATAGCTTTTGCTGAATGCAACCGGTTATGAGCTTGATGGAATATTACAGAATTACTGCCATCTGCTACTTCTTCAGTAATTTCTTCACCTCTGTTTGCAGGTAGGTCATGCATAACAATTACATTTGATTTGGCCTTGTCTACTAACATTTGATTAACTTGATAGTTTTGAAACAATTGTCGTCTTGATTCTTTTTCTTGTTCTTGTCCCATACTCGTCCAGACATCTGTATAAATGATGTCTGCTTCAGATACTGCTTCAATTGGGTTAGAAACTTGTAAGAAATCAGCTTGGTTATCTGAAGATATAGTTTTGATGTGATTAATGATGTCCTTGTTAAGTTCAAAACCTTTAGGGCTTGCAATTGTAAAATTTATATTCATAAGAGCACATATTTTTGCTAGAGAGGTTGCAACGTTGTTGCCATCTCCTACAAATGCTAATTTTAGACCTTCAACTCTTGATTTGAGTTCCATGATAGTAAGTATATCTCCAAGAGCTTGACAAGGATGATTGTAATTAGATAAACCATTTATTACAGGAATAGTTGTGTTTTCAGCTAGTTCTATTAGTTGTTGGTATTGAAATACTCTGGCCATAATTCCGTCTACATACCCATCCAGTACTTTTGCAACATCTGCTACTGATTCTCGTTTTCCTAACTCTATTTCTGATGGGGATATGTATATTGCTTTACCGCCTAAATGGTGCATAGCCATTTCAAATGAAACTCTAGTTCTAAGACTTGGTTTTTGAAATATCATTGCTAGTGTTTTGTCATTTAGAATTGGTTTGTTACCATTACTAAAGTATTCTTTTTTAAGGTCTATGGCGAGTTTAAGTAATGTTTTAAGTTCTTTGTTTGTGAAGTCATCTATGGCAAGGAAATTGCACATAATTTTTACCGTGTCCTTTTGCGTCAATACGCTATGTAGGATTTTGTTAGTTTTTGTTTATATTAACAATTTTACCTTGCCTTTGCTGGATTACAAGTGTTTTTATTAAAAGGGCAAATGCATTTATAAATAAATTAAGTGGAGGAAAATGATGGAAAAATTGATAGAATCAAGTTGTGTAGCTTGTCGTGCAGATTCTCCTCTAGCGACAGATGATGAAATATTGCTTTTGAAAGTTCAGGTTCCTGATTGGACAATTATTGATAAGGATGGGATTGGAAAATTAGAAAGAGTGTTTCAATTTGATAATTTTGTTGAAGCTTTAAATTTCACTAATATTGTAGGAGAGTTAGCTGAAAAGGAAAATCATCATCCTGCAATATTAACTGAGTGGGGTAAAGTGACTGTGAAGTGGTGGACACATAAAATAGGAGGTCTACATCATAATGACTTTATTGCTGCAGCCAAAACTGATCAATTGTTTTTATGATAAGAAATTGAGAACTTTATTTGAGTTTAATTGATTTATTAGTATTAGAAATAATGAATGGGCAGGACAGGACTCGAACCTGCGACCTCTTCTGTGTAAGAGAAGCGCTCTAACCAGCTGAGCTACCCGCCCATATTGGAATGCAAGTGTACCATAAACAGATTTGTGTGTGAATGTGAAATTGATATACAAATTGATTTGTTATATGAATTGGACTTGACTTTTGGGGAAACAATAGTAATATTCAGTGACTGAATTTCAGACACTGAATATTGAATGGATAAATTATTATGAATGCATATCTTAACTCAGACAATCCTCATGAATTACGTATTTTAGAGCAGATTGAACAGGATCCAGATGCAACTCAAGCGGATCTTGCTGCTAGATTAGGGGTCGCTATAGGTACTGTTAACTGGTATGTGAAGCGCTTAGTTGGTAAAGGTCATGTAAAAGTTACACGTTTGCAGAGGCGGAGATTGAGGTATCTAATTACTCCAGAGGGAATAGCAGAGAAGTCGAGATTAGCTATGGAATATGTACAAGTAAGTATGGGTATGTATCGTGCTACTCGGCAGGTAGCTATGAATTTATTGGATGAAGTTCGTGATGCAGGGTATAGTCGAGTAGTAGTAGACGGTGATGGTGATTTAGTAGATGTGTGTCGTTTGACATGTCTTGAGCAATCTATACCTGTTTCTTCGTCAGTAAGTAGTCAGAATTTACCGGTACTTCGTGTTAATGGTGCTTCTGTCAAATTAGAATTACCGGATGATCAGACATGACTAAACATTGGTATGCTCTACAAACAAAACCACATAAAGAGCGGCAGGTTGCGTCTCTTTTAGTATCTAGAAAGTTAGAAATTTTTCTTCCATTATTGGTAGTAAATCCAGTCAATCCAAGGTCGGCCCGTGAAAAGCCATATTTTCCCAGTTATCTATTTGTGCATGTTGATTTAGATGTTGTGGGCTTGAGTACTTTAAGGTGGACTCCAGGGCTTTTGCGTATGGTGGAATTTGGTGGTGAACTTGGTACTGTACCTTCATCTTTAATATCAGCAATTCAAGACAGGTTAGTTACTATTCGCGAAGCAGGTGGTTTGTCATTGGAAAAATTATCGTCGGGAGATCGAATTCGAGTTGTAAGTGGTAGCTTTGAAGGTTATGAAGGTATGTTTGATGTACGTTTGACAGGAGCAGAAAGGGTGCGAGTTTTGCTTGAATTAATTGGAAACAATCAACCTAAGTCTAGTGCAAGACGAACAGTTCCTGTTGAATTAGATGTGGGCAATATAGAAAAGTTGAACTGAGTTTATATTTGTGATGTCCTGTTAATGGATATGACAAAGTGACAAAATAAAAATTTGGGAATTTTTATATATTTTATTTAGATGTACTAATTCAAATAGTATGTCGAAAGGGCGGAGCCTGCTTGAAATTATATTAGATTGATTATGAAGGAAAGTTTAATTTTGTACAATTTATTTTTAGATTTTAGAATAGGTTTGATAATGTTAAGAATTTGAGAAGATGTAATAAAATATAAAATATCATGAAAGCTATTGTGACAGGTGGAGCAGGTTTTATTGGGAGTCATCTCGTGGACCGTTTATTGGATATGGGATGTAATGTAACGGTTATAGATAATTTGTCAACTGGAAGATTGGATAACTTGCAGCATGTTATAGATCATAAGTCTCTTCAGTTTTATGAGCAAGATATAACAAATTGGGATGAAATACAAGATTTGTTCTTAGAAGTTGACTGGGTATTTCATTTAGCTGCTTTAGCTGATATAGTGCCTTCTATACAGAAACCTATGGATTATTATCGTACAAATGTAGATGGTACAATGAATATAGTTGAAGCCTCTAGGAAAGCAGGAGTCAAGAAATTTATATATATTGCTTCATCTTCTTGTTATGGTATTCCTGACACATATCCTACTTCAGAAAAAGAAAAAATACGGATTGAATATCCATATGCTTTAACTAAATATTTGGGTGAACAGATAGTTTTGCATTGGAACAAAGTATATAAATTTCCTGCTCTTTCGCTTAGGTTTTTTAATGTGTATGGGCCTAGGTCACGTACCTCTGGTACATATGGAGCAGTTTTTGGGGTTTTTCTTGCGCAAAAGATTGCAGGAAAACCATTTACTATCGTTGGAGATGGAAAACAGACACGCGATTTTACTTTTGTTTCTGATGTTGTAGATGCTATAGTAATTGCAGCTACATCTAAACTAGAGGGTGAGGTTTTTAATGTTGGTTCGGGAATACCTCATTCGATAAATGAATTAGTTGAATTGTTACAAGGTGAAGTGGTCTATATTCCTAAAAGACCTGGTGAACCCGATATTACTTGTGCTAATGTGACTAAAATACGTGAGAAATTGAATTGGACTCCAAAGGTATCATTTGAAGAGGGAGTGGGAATTATGTTAGATAATATAGAATATTGGCGCAATGCTCCTGTTTGGAACAGTGAATCAATAGCAGAGGCTACGGAAGAATGGTTTTCATTTCTAGGAAGTAATGAGTAATAATTCGATGATTAATGGTATTAAAGAAGATAAATGAATATGTTACATAAGAATAAAATTAAGGATCTTAATGATTTAGTAGATATTGTAAATGAGTTAAGGTCACAGGGGAAAAAGGTAGCTCATTCTCATGGTGTATTTGATTTGTTGCATTTAGGACATATTCGTCATTTTGAACAGGCGAAATCTTTGGCAGATATACTAGTTGTAACAGTGACTCCTGATGAATATGTGAATAAAGGTCCTCATCGTCCTGCATTTACACATGAAATTAGGACAGAAGCTTTGGCTGCTCTAGAAATGGTAGATTATGTGTCTGTCAATAGATGGCCTTTGGCAGTTGATACAATTGAGATGTTGAAGCCTGATTTCTATGTGAAAGGCCCAGATTATAATATTGTTGAAAGTGATATTACTGGAGGCATAGCATCAGAAATTGATGCTATTAATTCTGTGGGCGGAAAATTTTCTGTGACCGAAGGAATCACTTTTAGTTCTTCTACATTGTTGAATCAACATTTTTCAAATTTTTCTGCAGAAGTTCAAGAGTATCTAAATGATTTTCGATCAAGATTTTCAATTGATGAGGTATTAAGTTGGATGGATCGTATTTCGACTATATGTCCTATGGTAGTTGGTGAAGCTATTGTTGATGAATATGTTTTTAGCTCGGGTATTGGCAAATCTACCAAGGATCCAGTTTTAGCAGTGTTGCAGGAGGGTATAGAGACATATGCTGGAGGCAGCTTAGCTGTAGCTAATCATTTAGCAGGATTATGTGATGAAGTTATTTTAGTTACACAATTAGGAGATGTTCGTAGTAGTGAAGATTTTATCCGTAAATCTCTGCAGGATAATGTGAAGCCTTATTTGTTAACAAAATCACAATCCTCTACCATTCATAAGAGGAGAATAGTTGATCGTTATACGGGTAATAAGTTGTTAGAAATATACGATATGTCAGATCATGTTACTAGAGGTTCAGATGCTCAGTCATTGTTGGATAATTTACAAACACTGTTAGTTGATAATGAATTAGTAATAGTTGCAGATTATGGACATGGAATGCTAACTAAGGAATCAATCTCTCTGTTATGTGATAAGGCTAAATTTCTAGCCATGAACGTTCAGTCCAATGCTGGTAATAGAGGTTTTAATCCAGTTTCAAAATATAAAAATGCTGATTATGTATGTTTACAGGAACACGAAGTGCAAGTTGAAACTCGGCAACGGGAAGGTGATGTACGTGCTCAACTTATTGAAGTAATGCAAAGGATAGACTGTCCACGATTTACTGTTACTAGAGGAAGTTCAGGTAGCATACATTATGATGAAAGCTCAGGTTTTGTTGAAGCACCTGCATTTGCTGTTAGGGTGTTAGATCGTGTTGGAGCTGGTGATGCAGTATTTGCAATTACATCTTTGTTAGTACAATTAGGTGCTCCTTGGGAGATTATTGCTTTGATAGGTAATGTGGCTGGTGCACAAATGGTATCTGAGTTAGGTAATAGTCAACCATTAAATAGAATTACATTGAGTAAATCAATTACATCTTTGATGAAATAAATTATGAAAAAAAATAAAACAGTATTAGTGACTGGTGGAGCTGGATATGTTGGAGCTATGTTAGTACCCAAACTTCTCGAGGCTGGTTACAACGTTAAAGTTGTGGACTTGTATCTATATGGCGATAATGTTTTGGACGCATTGAGTAATGATCCAGGTCTTGAGCAAATAAAAGGGGATATTAGGGATGCTCAATTGCTGAAAGATGTAATTCCTGGTTGTGATTCTGTCATTCATCTTGCTTGTATTTCTAATGATCCCAGCTTCGAACTCAATCCTACTTTAGGTAAATCCATTAACTATGACGCATTTATACCTTTGGTTGATATTTCGCGTGATAGTGGAGTTAATAGATTTATTTATGCTTCGTCTTCTAGTGTATATGGTGTAAAACAGGAGAGGAATGTTACAGAGGATTTACCATTGGAACCACTTACTGATTATTCAAAATATAAAGCATTGTGTGAAGATATTCTTTTGAACAAGCGTACTAATGGATTTGCTGTGTTTGTTGTGAGACCAGCAACTGTATGTGGATATTCTACACGTATGCGTTTTGATTTGACTGTCAATATTCTTACAAACCATGCTGTTAACAATGGAAAGATAATTGTATTTGGTGGTAATCAGATGAGACCTAATATTCATATTCAAGATATGACAGATTTGTATGTGAGGTCATTAGAATGGTCTTCAGATTTGATTGATGGAAAAACATATAACGTAGGATATTACAATCATACTGTAGGTGATATTGCAAATTTAGTTAGAGGGGTTGTTGGAGAGCATGTTGAAATAATAAACCAGCCTACAGATGATCAACGTTCATATCATATTTCATCAGATAAGATTTACAATGAATTAAATTTTAAAGCTCAACATACTATTGTTGACGCGGTAGATGATTTGTTATTTGCATTTACTAAAGATCGCTTTATTAATACTTTTGATAATGAGATGTATTTTAATATTAAGAGAATGCAATCTGTGAATTTGGTGTAGTAATGAAAATTGGTATTGATTTTGATAATACTATAGCTAAATATGATGAACTCTTTGTTCATGTTGCTGCATTGGAGTGTATGATCGATGGAACAAGAGAAGATTATGATAAAGTGCATTTGCGTGATTATCTGCGTAGTCAGAAAAATGGTGAACAAATTTGGATGAAATTACAAGGGTTAGTATATGGCAGATATATGGCAAAAGCAGAAATGATGCCAGGTTTTTCTAGATTTATATTTAGATGTAAGTATTATGGGCATAAAATATATATAGTTAGTCACAAAACTGAATACGGCCATTTTGACGCAGAGAAAGTTTCTCTACGTAGGGAGGCATTAAAGTGGATGTGTAACAGAAGGTTTTTTGATGCATCTTATTTTGATATTTGTGAGGATGATGTATATTTTGCTGACACTCGTAAAGAAAAAATTAAGCAAATTAGCAATTTGGGTTGTGACTATTTTATAGATGATTTGCCGGAATTATTTATTGAAGATAGTTTTCCAAAAAGTATCCATAAAATACTATTTTGTAATAATGGCGCAGAAATTGACAACCTGAATGTTGACATTACAAGTGACTGGCAGGGTATTAGTCATTACATGTTCGGCAACATTATACAAGAAGAGATTCAGCAATGGTTTGTTTTAAGTATGGATGTTGATTTGATTAGCGTGAACAAAATTCATAGAGGAGGCAATAGTAATGTTTTTCATGTGATTTCTAATGAAGGTAATGAATACGCAGTGAAAGCCTACTCAAGTAGATTGTGTGACCAAAGATACAGATTGGCAACTGAGTACAACGCTATAAGATTTTTGCAGTCACATGGAATCCGCAATATTCCACAGCCTATTTGCAATGATGATTTGTTGGATTTAGGAATTTATAAGTGGATTAGTGGTGATCAAATTGACATTCCAAGTGTTAAGAAAGTGAAGCAAATAATTAAGTTTGTACAGAAATTATATGTTGTTTCCAAATCATTTAAGATTGAATATATTGAGAATGCAACAGAAGCTTGTTTGAGTGCTGATGCAATAGTGGTACAGGTAGAACAGCGATTGCAAAAATTATTAGACGTTTCATTTAATAATGTTGATTTACATATGTTTTTGAAAGATCGATTCGAGCCTTTGTGGCATAAGGTATTAGAGCAATGTTATGATTGCTGGCCTCATTCAAGTATTTCTAATGAACTAAATAAAGAATATCAGATCTTAAGTCCATCTGATTTGGGATTTCATAATGTCATTGATCACGGTGACACGATGTCGTTTGTGGACTTTGAGTATTTTGGTTGGGATGATCCAGTAAAACTGACTGCAGATTTTTTGTGGCATCCAGCAATGCATCTGGATGAAGTTCAATCCATTCTTTGGGAGGAATCTATGATAAAACTTTTTGATGATGATCCGGATTTCGTTAGACGTCTACATGCTGCTAAACCACTTTATGGTATGCGTTGGTCTATGATTGTTCTAAAAAAGTTTGTAGAATTTTCGACTATTTATACCGATGCATATAATATTGAAGATCAACAAATTAAGGAACAATTGGATTTACAACTAACAAAAGCTCAGTATTATTGTGATGTAGTTACAGAAAGTATTCAAGAATCATTGGTGATTTGATAATGTCGTATTTGCATTTAGTGGATCAAGCTAGAACACTTCGCCAAGATACTTTTATGGCATTTGTGGAGCATGGTGAGGCGCATTTGGGCGGTAGTTTTTCAATGATTGAATTGCTGATTGCGTTGTTTGAAGAAATTATGGAGGAGGATGACAAATTTATTCTTAGTAAAGCACATGCTGCTTTTCCGTTTTATTTGTTGTTGAAAAATAGAGGTTATAAACCTAAGATATCTACTCATTTGGAACTAGATTCTGACAACGGTATTCATTGTACAACAGGTAGTCTTGGGCATGGATTGCCAATGGCAATTGGTATGTCTTTGGCTAGGTCTTTGAAGAATATGAAAGGGACAATTTATGTGATGATTAGTGATGGAGAATGTCAAGAGGGCACTACATGGGAGTCATTATTAATTGGTTCTAAGCATAAGTTAAATAATATAACTGTTTTAGTAGATTACAATAAGATTCAAGCACTAACAACATTAAATGAGGGTCTTCCTCTTGATGATCTCGAATTAAAGTTCAAGGCATTTAATTGGGATTGTGATGTTATTAATGATGGACATTCATTTGATGAGATCATACAAGTTTTGAAGATGAGGAAGAATAACATGAAACCTAGGATAGTGATTGCTAATACAATTAAATCAAAAGGAATCAAGCAATTTGAGAATGATCCAAGATGGCATGCCAGAAAATTGAAAGGCGATGAACTGGAGTTGGGAAAAAGGGAATTAGGTATCTTGTGAGACGTCGTTTTGGTAAATTTATAGCAGATTTAGCAGATAGTGATGACGAAATTTACGTTTTGGTTGGTGATATAGGTTATAGAGTTTTCGACGAGTTTCGTTTGCGTCATCCAGGTCGATTTATCAACATGGGTGTGTGCGAGCAAAGTATTATAAGTGTATCTGCTGGAATGGCTTTAGAAGGATTAAAGCCATGGGTTTATACTATTACACCCTTTTTGATAGAGCGTCCATTTGAACAAATTAAACTTGATATTGATCAACAAAACGTTAATGTGAAACTTGTAGGATATGCTGATTATCCTAATCAAGGACCAACACATAGTGAATTGAATGGTAAGAAACTCATGCAATTATTTGATAACATTACTTCTTTTTTTCCTCAAGATGGTGATGAAACTCAGTTGATGTTACAAAAAGCTTATGATGTTTTCGGTCCTGCATTTGTGAGTTTGAAAAGTGATCCATTGTTAACTCGATCAATAACTGAGTCTTAATCAGAGATTATTTATCTGACTGATTTCTATAGTAAACGTTCATATATATTATAAAAAGGAAATATTATGGGTAAATTAGTGAATTATGTTACACCTCTTCATCAGTCTACAAAACGTCAGTATATTGATCGAATGATTGATGATAAAGTGCACTGCATGCTTAAAGCTAAGGAATATGATTTTGATTATTGGGATGGAGATCGTCGTTATGGTTATGGTGGTTACAAATTTATTCCTGGACATTGGAAACCTGTTGCTCAGCTTTTGATTGATAATTATGGTTTGAATAATGAATCTAGTGTGTTAGATGTAGGCTGTGGTAAAGCTTATTTATTATACGAATTAAAGATGCTTTTGCCTGGATTGCGTGTGGCTGGATTTGATATTTCAAAGCATGGTATATCAGATGCCAGACCAGAAATTAAAGATGATTTGTTTATACATAGAGCACAAGATCCATATAAGTTTAAAGACAATGAATTTGATCTAGTAATCTCACTTGGTTGTTTTCATAATTTAAGAATTTTTGAACTAAAGAATGCTTTATCTGAGGTTGAGCGTGTTGGAAAAAGCGGTTACATAATGTTAGAAAGTTATCGTAATGAGCTAGAACAATTTAATTTACAGTGTTGGGCTTTAACTTGTGAATCATTTTTTGATCATGAGGAATGGCCTTGGATTTATGATCATTTTGGTTATACTGGTGATTATGAATTCATATATTTTGAGTAAAAGGAATCTATTAATATTATGATAGTAAAAAATATGAAAGCAGCTATTTTGATGGAAAGTAACGAGCCATTAGTAGTTGCTGAAATCGAGATGCCTAACAAATTGCAATATGGTCAAGTTCTAGTTGAATTATTTTATAGTGGTATTTGTGGTGCACAAATAAATGAGATTGAAGCAGCCAAGGGTCCTGATAAATTTTTGCCACATTTATTGGGTCATGAAGGCTCAGGTGTTGTTTTAGATGTTGGACCAGGTGTTACAACGGTTCAAAAGGGTGATCATGTGGTGATGCACTGGCGTCCTGGTGATGGTATTGAATCTCAGACACCTCAATATCGATGGAACGATAATGATATAAATGCTGGATGGGTAACTACATTTAATGAATTTGCTGTTGTATCAGAAAATCGGATTACTAGTATTCCAAAAGATTTTGATTTGAAGTTGGCGCCTTTGTTAGGATGTGCTGTTACTACAGCTATTGGTGTAGTCAATAATGATGCTTGTGTGAAAATTGGAGAGTCCGTTGTGATTTTTGGTGTAGGAGGTGTGGGACTTTTAATTGCGCAAGCTGCATCTATGGTTTCAGCTTATCCAATTGTTGGTGTTGACAAAGTTGAATCGAAACTGAAAATGTGTAAGGATTTTGGTGTGACACATACTTTGCTGTCTAGTGATGATCTTGATAATAACAATAAAATGATAAAAGATATTGTTGGATCTAAAGGAGCAGATGTAGTTGTAGATACTACTGGTATTGCAAGAGTTATTGAATGCGCATATGAATTAACTCATCCTGATGGTAAAACTATTTTGGTGGGTGTACCCAGGAAGGGAGATAACATAAATATTTATTCTTTACCTTTACATTTTAACAAAATATTAACTGGTTCAGAAGGTGGAAATTGTAGACCTAATATTGATATACCACGTTATATTAAACTTTACGAAGTTGGAAAGCTCAATTTTAATGGTTTAGTTACTCACGAATTTGATTTGGACAATGTGAATGAAGCAATAGATATGGTTCGGAGTGGTGAATGTGGAAGATGTATGATAAAACTCCAATGATTTAAAAATGAAAGTTCCTTATTTAGATTTGAGTGTTAAAGATCAAAAGCTTAAGGCTAATCTTATAGACGCTGTTGATCGTGTACTATCACATGGACGAATTGTATTAGGTCCAGAAGTAGTGGAGTTTGAGCAGTTAATTGCTCAAATGTGTGGTAGGAAATATGCGGTTGGAGTAAGTTCTGGTACTGATGCTTTGTATGTTGCTCTTAAAAGTCTTGGTATTGGACCGGGTGATGAAGTTATTACAACACCA
>DBHI01000094.1 GCA_002296125.1 Anaerolineales bacterium UBA832
ATCATCATTTGATTCATGTGTATATCCTAGGAGATGCAAAATGCCATGTACTGTAAGGATCTGTAGTTCTTCAATTAAAGTGTGACTTCTAATATTGGCAGTACGAAGCGCATATTCTACAGATAATATTACATCACCTAGGTAACACTTTTCATTTGATTGAAAACTCAATACATCAGTACTAGTATCTATTCCCACATATTTTTGATTGAGTGTTTTTAAATAAGAATCGTTACTCAATATTAAAGTAACTGAAGAATTTTCTGAAGTTTGGTTGTGTTTTAGTGTGTTGTAAATCGCATCATATAATGCATCCATATTAATTCGTAATGAATCGTCAATTGCTTGTATAGGATAGATTTGTGTATAAATGTTGTATTGTTTTGGCACTATTCCTCTGATGTAGATGTCTTATCATCGTTAATATTTTCTACAGTAGGAGTATCTAGTTTTTCTTCGGATGGGTATTTGAGTCGGTTATGAAAATAACCCTTTAGAGTTCTAACAAATGCGTCTCTTACTTTTCCTAGATCTGTGAGAGATAGATCACACTCATCAAGTTGACCTTCTTTTAATCTTCTATTTATTATATATCTGACTATGTCATCAATTTCTTCTATTGAAGATGGATTGTCTGCTTTTGTTTTAGCTTCACAACCATCAGCTAACATAAGTAATGCAGTTTCTGGAGTTTGTGGTATTGGACCTGGATAACTAAAGTTGTTTATATCTACTTTAGGTTTATCCTTTTCCTGGTTCTTGACTGCAATATCATATTGATATCTAGTAATAGTTGTTCCATGATGTTCAAGAATCGCATTACGAATAACTGTTGGCATACGATATCTTTTTGCCATTTTTTCACCATCTGTTACGTGGCTGATAATAATTTTACTGCTGGATTCGGGGTCAATGTTTGTATGAGGATTAATATTATTAATCTGATTTTCAACAAAATATTCGGGATTGATTGTTTTACCAATATCATGGAATAATGCACTTACTCTTACTAACATTGTGTTTGCACCTATATCACGTGCAGCTTGTTCAGCTAGATTTGCTACATGTAGACTATGTTGATATGTGCCTGGTGCGGTTCTCAATAGATTGACCAATAGTGGGTGATTGGGTCTGGATAATTCAACTAGTTGTAGTGATGTAGTGATATCAAAAATATAGCCTAAAAGAAATAGTCCTGTGAGGGTTAACGCACCTGAAATAGCTCCATTAGCTATACTTGCTCCTAGTAGGGTACTTAGACCGAGTACATCGATAGTTGGATCATTAAATCTGAATGCAATGATTACAGATGCATTTGCAGCTGCAGTTGCCAATCCTGCTAATAGAAAACTATTGACTCTTTCTCCTTTTCCTAGTGATAATATTGCTACCATGGGTCCTATAAGATGATAAATTACAATTTCTATTCTGCCATCAGAAATCATTGCAATAAATATAACAAAAGCTGTAGAAATAATCATACCCAAATGTGTTCCTAATCCTACAGCTATTAACATTCCAAGTGTTGCAGCAGGAAATAAGAAAGGCAAAACGAGTCTTTGAGGGATAATAAATTGAGCTCCAAATAGGAATGCTATTGACAAAAGGACTACAAAAAGTATATGTCTCGTTTGACTAAAAAATGATGGTTGTGTTCTATTAATGTATAGAATTACTGTAGTAATAGACAATAATATTGCTGCCAAAAAAGGTATATATCGTTCAATGCTATTACCTTGTGGATCAAGTATATTTAATGCAGTCATAGCTTCTAAGTCTTCAGCAGTAATTACAGTTCCTCTTGCTATAATGGTTTGTCCCTGTGTGAAGGCCTGTTCTACTGGTTCTACTGCTTCTACATTTGCTGCTATTGCTTTGTTGGTAGCAATTTCATTGTACAATGAATTAGGTAGTACAAATTGTTGCACTAATTCGGCTGCTAATTCTGCTTCTTCAATACTTAATTCGACACTTATAAGTATTGGTATTCTCTGCAATGTTTTTTCTAGTTGATCCTCTTGAATAGGTAAACTCATTATGAACTCTAATACTCTGATGATTTCTTCTTGAATTATTATCCATCTGTTTTCTTCACTTTCGATTAGTTGTATTTGAAATTTTTCTGTGAGGTTAATGCTACGTAGTTTAGAGAGTTCTTTTTGCTTTTGATGTGTAGTGGCTAATTTATCTGAACGAGTAAGATTAATAAATGAAATTGCAGATTTTGCAGATGAGACTTGTTGACGAGATACGCGAGTGTCTGGTGGATCATATATCTTTGGTATTGATGCTTTAGCGTTGTTGATTGCTGTTTCAGTTTGTAAAGCACTAATATATGTTTGCGATCTTGGTGCCACTATATCAAATGGTGCTGGATCACCAATTTCTAAATTAAGAGGTGTGTTAGTGCCCACTGGTAATACAATAATAGCTAGAGATATTATGATAAAGACTACTACAATAATCCATGGTCTAGCTATTTTCCAAGTAGGATTAGATAACATTTTTGCCTTTTAACAGAATTGATGTTGTGTACATCTGTTTCAAATAATTTATCAGAATTTATTGATATATTGTAACTTTAAAAGTCGATTATAGCATGTTGTGTCTACCCTAATCCATATTTCATGGGTGCACCTCCCAAAACATGAATATGCAAATGTTGAACTTCTTGTCTACCATGTGATCCACAGTTGGATATTATTCGGTAACCATTTTGACTGATGTTTTCCAGAGAAGATACATCTTTTATGGCCAAAAGTAATTCGGATGCAATAATGCTATCGTGTCTATGAAGATCTTCGGTGGAGGCAATATGTTTGTTAGGAACAATTAATATGTGTTTTGGAGCAGCAGGGTTAATATCTCTAAACGCAGTAATATACTCGTTTTGTAACACAATATCACCTGGCATTTCTCCTTGAATAATTTGACAGAATATACAAGTCATGTGGATCTCCATTTAATAAATTGTTATCATATATTTGTTGTTTATAGATTATCATACAATGTGGATTTTTATGTGTTGCATGTGGTAGAATTTTATGGGTGGTTTAATATAGTTTTAGGAGGTTGATTTGGAGATATTAGTGTGTGTCAAGTATACACCTGATAGTGCGGCAAATATGTCAGTTGAAGGTGGTAAAGCTAATTGGGGGGATTCACCGATGGTTATAAATCCATGGGATGAATATGCCTTAGAAGAAGCTTTACGGATCAAAGATAAATATGGGGGTAATGTGACGGTTCTAACCATGGGAGATGAAATTGCCAAGGATGCATTAAGAACATCTATTGCTATGGGATGTGATCATGGTGTTTTAATACTTGGTGAATCGAGTTCTATGTATGATACTCGATTCACTTCTCAAGTAATTTCTAAAGCTATTCCACGTATCAATGATTTCCATTTAGTTTTTTTTGGTAAGCAGGCAATTGATGGTGATACAGGATTGGTACCTATGTCAGTGGCTAATCTTTTGGATTGGCCGGGTTTAAGTTATGTTTCAAAGATTGTTAGTATTGATGAAAATAATGACGGCATTGAAGTTGTACGTTTGCTGGATGAAGGTTATCAAGAGTGCATAGCAAAGTTGCCGTGCGTAATTAGTGTGGTTAAAGAAATAAATGAACCTCGTTATCCGTCATTTGTGGGTATTCGTAAAGCTAGTAAAGTTGAAATTGAGGTAATAGCTGTAGATGAATTGGTAGATGTGGAAGTTGAACCATCTTTGCTAAGATGGTCTGTTTCAAAGGATTCGGTAGATACATATGATGATCCTGAAATATTGCAGGGGGATGATATGAGTTCTATTGCAAGAGCATTGATAACTAAATTGACTGCTGATAAGGTAATATAATGCATTCTGGCATATGGGTATATATCGATCATTTTCAGGGTGAATTGCTGACTGTTTCAAGTGAGGTGGTGACTGCTGCTAGACTACTTGCTGATAAGATGGGTCTTAGTGTTACAGCAATTGTTTGTGGACATAATATAGATGATCTAATAGATCAAATAGCTAGAAGTGATGTGGATTATGTGATTGCTTGTGATGATATTACTATGGCAGATTTTAGATATGAATCATTTGGAGCATTATTAGCAAAATTATATGCGGAACATAAACCTAAGATTATTCTTATGCCTTCGACACATAGATGTCGTGATCTTATAGCTACTCTTAGTGTTAAGTTAGATGTAAGTGCAATTACTGATGGTGTTGACTTAAATGTAGAAAATGACATTGTACAGGTAACAAGACCAGTATACGCTGGCAAATTAAATGCAAAAGTATCAGTTTCTGATTTGTTTTGTCAAATTATTAGTATCAGACCTCGTACATTTGCAGTATGTGAGTCAAATCAAGAGAGATCTGAGGTTTTACAAGTAGATCCAGTATATGAAGAGTCTGAAATTGTTATAAAAGTTGTTAGTTATGATAATTATTCTACTAAGAAGACTTTGTCAGATTCTAGCATTGTAGTATCGGGTGGGCGTGGTGTTGGAGGTCCTGAAGGTTTTCAGCCTGTACGCCAATTAGCAGAAACTCTTGATGGTGCTTTAGGAGCTAGTCGGGCAGCTGTAGATTCAGGATGGATTTCTTATGATCATCAGGTTGGACAGACTGGTAAAACAGTTAGTCCAGATTTATATATTGCTTGTGGTATATCTGGTGCTATACAACATCAGGCAGGAATGCGTACTTCAAAAATTATTGTAGCTATAAATAAAGATGTTCAAGCACCAATTATGAAGTTTGCTACTTATGGGATTGTAGCTGATTTATTTGATTTCATACCTGTCTTAATAGAAGAATTAAATTCACGTTCAGTATAAAACTAGTTACTAAACCAATATTACTATTAAAGAATTTGTTATTCATGCCCCACTAGGCATTGGTACAGGATCATTCCCTGTGCTTTTTGAGTCTTCATTGTCATTCGCATTTTGCGGTTTGTCAGTTGGATTTTCATTTGTGGGAGCAGGAGGCTCAGGCGGTTGTTTAGTTGGTGGTATAGGCTGATCATTCCACAATGCCTCGAATTGCTCCAGTTCTAAAGTTTCATTATCAAGCAGATAATTTGCTACTTCATCCAATTTGTTAATATGCTTTTTTAGCAATTTAGTAGCTAATTTATGAGCATCACTGACTAGTTTTCTAACTTCAGAGTCTATTTCTTCTGCAACAGATTCAGAGAAATCTCTTTGTTCACCTATTTCTCTACCTAGGAATACTAATTCCTCTTTTTTGCCAAAAGCCATGGGTCCTAATTTGTCACTCATACCCCATCTAGTTACCATTCGCCTAGCTACACTAGTGACTTGTTCCAAATCATTAGATGCTCCAGTAGTAATATCTTCTTTGTCAAATTTAATTTCTTCAGCTGCTCTGCCTCCTAGCATTGCTACTAAGCGAGCCTTGAGTTTTGATTTTGTAGCTAGTCGTTGATCTTCGTCATCTGCGAGATACCAAGTAAGACCTGCAGCCATTCCTCTTGGTATTATGGTAATTTTACGCACGGGTTCTCCTTCAGGTTGTGCTCTTGATACTACTGCGTGCCCGGCTTCATGATAAGCTGTTATTTTTCTTTCTCTTTCAGTCAATATTCTACTTTTTCGTTCAGGTCCTAATACAACTCGTTCTACTGCTGCTTCCATGTCATACATGCTAATAGATTTTTGATTGTTGCGAGCTGCTAAAATAGCAGCTTCGTTTACTGTATTTTCAATATCTGCTCCGACAAATCCTGGCGTAGACTTTGCCAATAAATCAAGTTTTACATCTGGTGCCAGGGGTTTGCCACGTACATGAACTTTAAAGATAGCTTCTCTACCTAACATATCAGGACGATCTAGAACAACCCGTCTATCAAACCTGCCAGGTCTTAAGAGTGCTGGATCTAAAATGTCGGGCCTATTTGTGGCAGCTACAATGATTATATTAGTATCTGTATCGAATCCATCCATTTCAACTAGAATTTGATTGAGAGTTTGTTCTCTTTCATCATGACTTCCACCTAGACCTGCACCTCTTTGTCTGCCAACTGCATCAATTTCATCTACAAAAACTATACATGGACTATGACGTTTAGCCTGTTCAAACAAGTCTCTAACTCGACTGGCTCCTACTCCTACAAACATTTCTAC
>DBHI01000125.1:0-3298 GCA_002296125.1 Anaerolineales bacterium UBA832
CTCTCCTGGTGGAGGTCCGCCCTCTCCTGGTGGAGGTCCGCCCTCATCTACAGCTTGAAAATTTATCTGATCATACCAACTAAAAAACATATTTTTCATAATTAAAACCCCTTCATCCATACAGATGACTAAATATCATTGTTTCAATTTAAACAATAAAATACATTAGATGTAATGGAACTAATTTCTTTTTCCCGGCAACTCCCATCACAAACGATGACATAAACCCCTAAACTCGGAGTACAAACATGAGTCGGCAGATATTTATTTTTTTCGGGTCTATCTGATGCATCGTCGGTGAACTTCAAAAATTGACCTTAACCGACTTACTCTAATATACATTAGCATCTTAAATTGTCAAGCAAATCATTGAACCAATATACTTCTATATAGTAATCGTAACAAATTTCTACAAAACTTACATTATTAACAATTAGTCCTGATCAGCAAGAATAATATCATTAGCAATATTCATAAGTAACTTAATTGTATCGGAATCATAACCCTTATCAATAAAATAACGTTCTAACAATTCCTCTGATGATAAAGTTTCTGCTGCCACACCACCAATTCTAGTTCTAGCTTCATGATCGACATCTTTTACAATAGAATAACTATGTGCATCAGATAATGCATTAGCTATTTCCTTATCTTTAATCTTCTGTAAATCATGTGTTTTTATCTGTAAAACAAGTCGCACAACAACACCACTAATATCTTTTGATGCTATTTTTTTTAGAATACTCTCAGTAGGATCGGAATCTCCTCTAACATCAACACGAATAGTGAGAAAAGGTCTGGCATTTACACTAACAAATTCCCAAGATGTTGAGCTACGCTGTAATTCTACCCAACAAAAACCTTTAGGTTCTTTTTCTTCACCAAAATCTATCCTTTCCAAACTACCTGAATAAACAACTGCAGGATATGATCCCTTGTTAACATCCTGATGTTTATGAATATGCCCTAAAGCAATATAATCCCAAACGTCCTGATCAAATAATGACTTATCAATAGTGATGTCTTTGCCTAACATTACACTACGTTCAGAACCTAACTTAGCCTCAGATACTGACAAATGCGTACAAAATACTCGAGGAATAGTATCATATCTTTTTGCTTGATCAGACAAATCACCGATTATATCTCCTACTTTATTAAGTAAAGCCATATCCAAATCATGTACAGATTTGTCTTTATATTCGTCCTTAACAAGTAACCTGTTACGCATCGGGTAAGCTAACCATCCAAGAAACAAAGGACCATTTGTTGTTTCTATGACCTTACCTCCTGAACCATCACCTACAGTCACATTGGGCACATTCAATGCATCAAAAATATCGACACTACTAGCCCTGGAAGCCATACCAGGTACATCATGATTTCCCACCAATAATAACAATGGCATCTTATCAGCTAACTTTTTCATACGTATAGCAAATTCTCTCTGATATGTTGGATTAGGATCTCTAGTTTTAAATGCATCACCTGCAAAAACAGCTATATCTGCATCGTTATCACAAGCGTATTGAATTACTTCATCAATACGATCTAAAAAATCCCTGACTCGAGTTGAAGTACCTGAATCCGTATCCAGTCGACCATAATTCTCCATTCCAACATGAACATCTGCAAAATGAACTAAACGTATAGGTTTATGCATAATATCTTCAAATGAATTAGGTAACGATTACAGAATTAATTTTTCTGATCATCTGAGTCAAATCCCCATTGACCAGAAATGAGATAAAGTGGACGCCTTCTTACTTCATTATAAATACGACCCAAATATTCTCCTACAATACCTAAACAAATTAATTGTACTCCACCCAACAATAATACACTCACTAATGTTGTAGCTTGACCAAAAAATTCTCTACTACCTGAAAAACGCAGGGTAATAATTGCTGGTATGCCTAACAAAGCAATTCCAGCAAATATAAAACCCATACTCATAGCTAACTGCAGTGGTACATGTGAGAAACTAGTAATTCCATCAGTCGCAAAATTAAGCATTCGCTTTAATGGATACTTACTGATACCGGCAAATCTTTCATTACGCACATATTCCACTTGAGTATGCCTAAATCCTACCCAAACTGAAAGACCACGCATAAACCTATGTTGCTCTCTAACTTCACGCAAAGCTTCTACAACTTTTCGATCCATCAAACGAAAATCACCACTATCCTTTGGAATATGCAAATCTGTAAGTTTGTTGATTAGCCTATAAAAAAAAGATGCTGTAGTACGTTTAAACCAGCTTTCACCCTTACGCATAGAACGAACAGCTAATACCAATTCAAATCCTTCTTGCCATTGTGCAACTAACTCAGGAATCACTTCAGGAGGATCCTGTAAATCAGCATCAATAACAATAACTGCATCACCTATTGCATAGTCAATACCAGCTGTAATGGCTACTTGATGACCAAAATTACGCGAAAAGCTAATAACTCGTACTAATGATGTTTGTTGTTGAAACCCTCTCATTAGATCTAATGAGGCATCAGTACTTCCATCATCTATTAACAATAATTCGGAGAGACCATCCAAAGAATCCATCACTGATAATACTCTGTTGTAAAATTCAGTTAAGGTCTCCTCTTCGTTATAGACAGGAGCTATTATAGAATACTTTATTAGTTGATCTACCACAATAAATTTAGTATAACCGAAAACTGTTTATGTTGCTAATACGTATCTATAAAATATATACTATATTTATATTTATCTAATATTTCTCAAACATCAATGATTTACAATACAAATTGCCATCACAGAACATATAGTGGATGGTACAATGCATTTCTGGAGGAATAAAAATGTCAAAAATAATCGGAATTGATTTAGGAACAACTAACTCTGTTATAGCGGTAATGGAAGGTGGCGATCCCACAGTTATTAGTACTAGTGAGGGAACTCGAACTATGCCATCCGTAGTAGCATTCAATAAAAACGGTGAACGCCTTGTAGGCCAAACAGCTAAACGACAATCTGTAACTAACCCTCAAAATACAATTTATTCAATTAAACGACTCATGGGACTAAGGGCTGACCAAGTTACTTCTGAAAGTGGCATGGTATCATATGAAATTGTTTCAGGACCTAAAGAGGATGCTAGAGTAAAAATTCCTCAAACAGACAAAACATATACACCCCAAGAAATCTCAGGAATGATACTCGCAAAGCTAAAGTCAGATGCAGAGAGTTACTTAGGTACACCAGTAACACAAGCAGTTATTACAGTACCTGCATATTTCAGTGACAGCCAGCGACAAGCAACTAAAGATGCTGG
>DBHI01000125.1:3616-8691 GCA_002296125.1 Anaerolineales bacterium UBA832
TGCTGGAAAAATTGCTGGCCTGGAAGTAATGCGAATTATCAATGAGCCAACAGCTGCAGCTCTAGCATATGGTCTAGAATCAAATGCAAATGAAAAAATACTTGTGTTTGATTTAGGTGGTGGAACCTTTGACGTTTCAGTACTGGAAGTTGCTGAAGGTGTAGTCGAAGTCGAAGCAACCAATGGAGACACTCACTTAGGAGGCGACGACTGGGATCAAGCCATATTAGATTGGGCTGCAGACAAGTTCAAACAAGATCAAGGAATAGATCTACGAAACGATAAACAAGCTCTACAAAGATTAAGAGAAGCGTCTGAAAAAGCAAAAATTGAATTAAGTTCCATGCAACAAACAGAAATCAATTTACCTTTTATTACTGCAGATGCAGATGGACCTAAACATATGCAAATTAACCTAGGACGCAGTGAATTCGAACAATTAACTCAAAATCTAGTTCAGAGACTTAAAGGACCATTTGAAAGCGCGTTAAAAGACGCAGGAGTATCTGCTTCTGACATTGATCAAGTTGTACTAGTCGGTGGGTCCACACGAATGCCAATGGTACAAGATTTAGTTGAACAACTCACAGGTAAATCACCACATAAGGGTGTTAATCCTGATGAAGTAGTAGCAATTGGTGCAGCTATTCAAGGAGGTGTTTTAGGAGGAGAAGTTAAAGATGTGTTGTTGTTAGATGTAACTCCTCTAACTCTAGGACTGGAAACCCTTGGAGAAGTGATGACGCCGTTAATTGAACGAAACACTACTGTTCCTGTTAAGAAAAATGAGGTTTTCTCGACTGCGGCTGATAACCAAACTGCCGTAGATATCCATGTGTTGCAAGGTGAAAGATCTATGGCAGCAGACAACATGAGTTTAGGTCGTTTCAGACTAGAAGGAATACCAGCAGCACCACGTGGAATGCCTCAAATTGAAGTAACCTTTGACATTGATTCTAATGGTATCCTCAGTGTAACAGCACAAGACAAAGCCACAGGAACAAAACAGCAAATCACAATTACAGCAAGTACTAATCTAGACGACTCAGAAATAGAAAATATGGTCAATGCTGCTCGTCAAAATGAAGCTGAAGATCGTAAAGTCAAAGAACTAGTTGAAGCACGTAATGAGGCAGATAGTATTGCATATTCTGCTGAAAAGGCACTCAACGAACTTGGTGAAAATTTAGATTCGGATGAACGTAACACAATTGAAAATCAAATTCAAGAACTTCGCGAAGTTTCACAAGGTGAAGATATTAATAAAATAAAAGAGATCAGTCAAACTCTACAACAAGCATCTCATACACTGAGTCAACAAGCTGCAGCAAATGCACAAGAAAATGCAACGTCTAACGATGACTCAGAGAATGACAAACCAGACGATGAAGATGTAGTAGAAGGTGAATTCACTGAAGCATAAACAGTCGTCACAATCTGAATAAGAAAATATTAAGATAATCAGTAGAGTATTGAAAGTACCTACTGATTATCTTAATATAGTTAAAGAAATGATTTGGGAATCACTACCACTAGTTGTATAATGTTATTTAACAAAGTAATAAATTTTTTATATAAATACTAGTATAGGAGTTGTAAAATGCAAGCAGACTACATTTGGATGAATGGTCAAATGGTTCCATTCAATGAAGCCAATATTCATTTTCTTAGTCCAACAATTCACTATGGCTTAGGAGCCTTTGAAGGAATTCGATGTTATAAAACATCAAAAGGTCCAGCAATCTTTCGTTTAGATGAACACTTACAAAGACTATTAGATTCTGCCCTAATATTAGGTATTAACAATTTCGAATATAGCCTCGAAGAACTTCGCCAAGCAACTTTTGAAGTAATCAAAGCAAATAAATTCACTGAATGCTACATTAGACCATTAATCTACCTTGAAGGACCTCTAGGACTAGATTTAGACGTATCTACACCAAAAATAGGTATTTCTACATGGGAATGGGGAACCTACCTTGGTGATGAAGCTTTAGAATCAGGAGTTAATATGATGATTTCATCATTTACTCGCCATCATATTAATGTAAGCATGACAAAAGCAAAAATATCAGGCAATTATGTAAATTCTGTATTAGCTAAAACATTGGCATTAAGATCTGGTTATGATGAAGCAATTATGCTAGATCCAGATGGATATGTTTCAGAATGTTCCGGTGAAAACTTGTTTATTGTCAATTCTCAAAATATACAAACTCCACCAAAAGCAACAATACTAGAAGGAATTACAAGAGACTCCATCATTACAATTGCAAAAGATTCTGGATTCAAAATATCAGAAAATATGATATCTAGAGATCAGATTTATATTGCTGATGAACTATTTGTATGTGGCACTGCAGCTGAAGTGACACCAGTACGATCCGTTGATCACAGAACTATAGGTGCCGGGAAACCTGGTACAGTAACTAAGAATATTCAACAAACCTTCTTTGATACTGTTAATGGCAACGGTAAACGTTCACAAGAATGGCTATCTCACATCTAGATTGTCAAAAAGTACTTCTTACTTCAAATATAAAGGTGACTTTTTGAGACTAAATCAAAGCAGTAACCAAAGAATCTTACCTTTGAGTATGCTGAGTTTGTCATTGTTATCAATACTAGTAATGTTTGTTTTTGTAGCCAATGCAATACCAAACATCCCCAAGTCAATACCACTAAACTACGACAATGAGGGTATAGTAATTAGAATTGGCCCCTCAGATAGTTTGTTTTATCTACCTATGATTGGTTCGATATTATGGCTCCTTAATTCAATCGGTGGTTTATATCTAATTTTAAAGCAACAGGAAAAAATGCTGGGCATGATTGTATTAACCACCTTGTTGTTAATACAGATAATACTATGGATAAATACTCTGAAACTTACAAACTATATCTAACAATTACATTACCAATCTTTTAATTATAATAACTAATAAGCCCCACGACCCAAAAACACCTTAGGAACTGTTCGTAATATCAAAATAACATCCTGTTGCAGAGACCAATTTTCAATATAATAAATATCCAATAGACACATCTCATCAAAAGCCACGTCACTCCTTCCAGAAACTTGCCACAATCCCGTTATTCCTGGTAAAACATCCAGCCTCTGACGATGCCAATTCTTATATTGTTCTACTTCTACCGGAAGACCCGGTCGCGGACCTACTATACTCATTTCACCTTGTAAAACATTTATTAATTGAGGTAATTCATCTAGACTTGATTTACGCAACCACCGACCCATCCAAGTTAGGCGTGGATCTTTAGGTATTTTAAATAATGGTGCTGCTGCCTGATTAAGTTCTAATAACTCATTTTGATGTTTCTCAGCATCAACCTCCATAGATCTAAATTTATATATTCTAAAATGTCTACCAAACCGTCCAACACGTGTTTGAGTAAAAAAAATTGGACCATTAGACTCTATACGAATCATTATTGAAATCAAAAAGAAAATTGGAATTACCAAAGGCATCAATGACAAAACAATCACTACATCCAAAATTCTCTTGGCAAAAATGCCGGACTCAGTAAATTTTGTCAATTTCATTCCAATTAATGGCACTCCACCCAATTCCTCAACGCTTACTTTACTTAAATTAAGTTGAAATATATCTGGTACAACTCTAGCTCTTATACCTCTTCTTTCACATAACTGTACCAAATCTGATATCTCTTGTTGATCTCTCCATGGCAAAGTAACAATAACTTCATCAACAATTTGTGATTCTAATATTGTTTCCAACTCTTTCAAAGAACCTAGAGCTTTAAAGCGACCAATATCTGTAATACCTAATTCTGAATCATTATCTACAAACCCAACAACTCTATACCCCAAATTTGGTTGGGCAAAAACTGCACGCATTACTGCTAACCCAATATCACCAGCCCCTACAATCAATAGATTAACAACATTTATACCTTTAGCCCTCAACCTAAATTCTAAATAACGTCTTAATCCTCTAGCAAAACCAAGGAAACCAATTATTAAAACGGCATCATATAAAAATAACAGACGAGAAAAAGCCAATGGCCTAAGTCCAAAAGTAGCGGCCATAACAATAATTGTTCCTACAAACACTCCATTAGCAAGTCTATATACTTCATCAACCCAAGATGTACTACGCCGGATGTTATAAACTTGATTACCATTAAAGGTTAATATTAAAACAATCGAAAGTCCCAAGAATAAAAATGTGTAAGATTCTATGTTGCTATAGTATCCTGGTTCCACGTTACGAAACCATCTCAATTCATACCGTATAAACCAAGCCACAAATGAAGCCAGATATATCATAAATAAATCAAGTAAAATCCACACCCAACGTAATTGCAAATTAATTGTTTTCATAATTATTCCTGATCAACCCTAAAGCCCTTGCATATGTATCTACAGTCAATTTACTAGAAGTATTCCAATTAAATTTACAAGATTGTTCAACAGCACTTAATGATAACTCACTGCAATTATGTTTGCCACATAGGATATCATCCATAGTTGATGCCAATTGATCTACATTATTAGGCGTTACCAAAAAAGCTGCATCACCGACAACTTCTGGTAAAGATGAAGAATTACTAGTTACTACAATAGCGCCACAAGCCAGTGCCTCCAAAACAGGCATTCCAAAACCTTCATAAACAGACGGATAAACAAATAGACTGCAAGCCGAATACCACAATGCCAATTCTTCTTTAGGAATAAAACCTGGGAAAATTACATCGCGACCTAATTGCAAATCATCAACAATGCGAAATACGTCTTCATACAACCACCCTTTTCCACCAACACAAACAAGCTTGACACCGTGATGTTTAACTTTATTATATGCTTGAATCAAAACTGATAAATTTTTTCTAGGTTCAATGGTACCTAAGTATAAAATAAACTTGTCTGGTAAACCTTTCTTTTTGCGAAAATGAGAGATTTGTTTACTATCAGCACGTTTCATATTTGCATTAATACCAGGATAAATAACGTCTATTTTGTCTTTATTAATTCCAAACAAATCAACCAAATCATTCTTTGTGTTGTTAGATATAGCAATGATACGACGAGCCTT
>DBHI01000125.1:9070-12662 GCA_002296125.1 Anaerolineales bacterium UBA832
ATACTCTGGATATTTTAAGAATGAAAGATCATATACTGTCACTATAGAAGGAATCAAGCCAAACAAAGGTGTTACAAAAGCCATCCCATGAAGCAAATCAAAACTATGTTTTATGCTGGACAGAGCTAATAAAGACTGTTCCCAGATTATACGAGAAATAGGATTAGCATCTATAGATTTAGGAACTCGAATAGCGTCAAGATTATAGATGCTATCATTTTCTTTCAAATTCACAAACACAGAATAATCAAAACGAGAATCTTTATCGTGTAATTTAGAAAGCACCCCGTCAATATAACTGTGTATACCTGCTTGCCTATATGTGCCTTTGTTACCAGCACTTAATAAAGCAGCATTTAAACCTACATGATACTTTGTTGTCCGATAATCTAACATTTATAAGAAGTATATCATTCATTAACATTCAACAATTGTTCGATATAAATCTACAGTCCTATTAGCAACTATAGAATGTGTAAATCTATCCTGAACCCTCTTTCTACCCTGTAAAGACAATAAGTTCCGCAAATCAGGATCAACATACAACTTCATCAAAGCATCCTTTAAACTCTCTACATCTCCTTCTTGAAATATCAATCCGGCATCACCTATCACATACGGTATTTCGCCACTATCTGACCCTACAACAGGTATACCACTAGCCATAGCTTCTATCAAAACCCTACCAAATTGCTCCTTCCATTTCGTAGTAGTTCGTGAAGGTAGGACTAAGACATCAAAATTGTGCATCAACTGTGGAATTTTTGTAGATGAAATCCATGGTGTAAAAATCACTTCATTATATAAATTATAATTGAACACTAATTGTTTTAAATATTCCAAATCTGGACCAGAGCCATAAACATTTAAACGCACATCATCAGGCATCATAGTTAGCACAGAAATCAACATGTCCACACCTTTTTCATTCACCAATCTTCCTATATAACCAATATTAAATTGATTTTTACAACTATCTTTTTTGTTACTTAATTCAAAAATATTTGTATCAACCCCGAACTGTGGTATAACTTCCGAAGGACCAGAATATCCCTTTGCATGAAATACCTTTAATGAGCTTTCGCTTCCAAATATTGCAGCATCCACTGATTGCAACACATGTGATTCCATAAAACTAAAAGGCCAAGGATAAGTTTTATGAATATTTTGCCAAGAAAAAAATAAAGTTTTACAGCAAATTAACCGTGAAACACGAATTGCATGCCAAGTAGCAAAATTATATGGCTCTTCTTCGACATGCAATATATCAGGCTGAATTTGTTCCAAGCGTTTTGCAAGTGTTGGATAAAAATGAAAATGATAACTACCATTAAATACAATCGGTTCAACCAATACTTTGTATTCTTTCAAACCATCACTCTCAAAACTCAAAACCCCACGTTCATCACGCCATTCAGATGGGACAATAACCGTAAGATCAATATCTCTATGTTTAGAAATTTCACTTAACTTACCTCTATACAAAGCTGTAATACAAGCTTTAGACAGTAAAACCACTTTAATTACATTAGACATTTCAATCTTCTGATTTTATGCTCATCTAATTATGTATAACATTCACTTCATTCATTATTATCAACTAATACTACTCTAGCAGGCGAACCCTCACAACCCTCAATTTTAATAGGTAAACATATTAATTGATATTGACCCTGATCAACTTCATTAAAATCTAAACCTTCTACCAGTACAACTCCCGCTCCAAGAAATGTGCGATGAGTAGGTCCTGTATTGCCGTAGGGAGCAACAGATAAATAATCAATACCTACCAATTTAATACCTCTATTCACAATCCACTGTGCTCCTGTATCAGAAATAGCAACAAAATTCTTGTAAAAAGATGAATGGCTATCAGACCATAATCTGGAATTACTAGTTTTAATAAGCAGCCTTTGTGTATCTTTAGGAATCAACATACTATCCAACAATTGATCATCAATGATATTGACACCGAAAGCTTCTACCAAAAAAGATGGTCCAATCAACACATCTAAATCTAGACATGTAACATCTAAACCATCTTGCAAAAAATGCAAAGGTGCATCCACGTGAGTACCAGAATGCGCACTGAACTGTAAATAAGAAACATTAGCATTGGCACCCTGTTCCATATCATCAATTCTTTCTATGGATACTTCAGGATGTCCAGGCCACACAGGTAAACTGGATTTCAATGCCACAGAAACATCAATAATAGTCATTTATTTTCATCCTCCTTGTTGATATGTTAATAGAACAGATCCATCAAACTCAGGTCCATTCCCAACACGACAGTCTTCACTTGATATTCCATAAATTACTTCTGTACTATTTTCAATCTGTAACATGTATACATTATCAGGCTTCATAACATAATCCGCATAGCCTATCCCCATATTAGGATTCAAACCTGTAACAAAAATATCACTACCTGTTGACCACTCAATAGACACCTTAATACCTGGAAGTGGCCGACCATCTTGATTAATTACATTAATTTGCAGTAATGCTTCTGACAATTCATCATCACAAATTACAATATTTTCAATAAGTTTATATTCATTTTTTTGAACAACATTTGACACATCATTAGAATTTGCAATAGTAGGATAAAGAGTTGATGTAGGTAATGTAATTAATGATGATTGTATAGTTGGTACAATATCTAGTTGTAAATCAATCTGTAAAGATTCACCATTCAGAGCTATTGCAAGATCACTTAGAACTTTAACATCGAACTCTGAAGACTCAACAGCAGCCCATCTCTGAGCTTGAGCAGTCACAAGATCAATAATATTTTGATCTCCTAAATCAAGTAACCTAGACTTAGCTCTTTCCAAATCTCCATCTCTCCCATAAGCTGCAGCAATCATTACTACATACTTTTCCTTATAAATAGAGTGAAGCTCTTTTGGAGTTGCAATACTAGAAAACCTAGGATACATTACCCATCCCAGAAACAATCCAGCTGAAATACCGATACAAAGTCCTATAAATATCAGATTTACACGTAAATGTTTCACGAAAGAAATGGTCTCATTTGTGCAGTGAGTATACCTAAAGCATCTGCTAAAGCCACCATTGCTTTAATATCAAACTGACTATAACCTGAATTAATCATATACTCAGTACGATTTGATACAAATTTACCTGGATCATCCAATTGCAAATCAGACAAATACAGAAGTGCCACATCCAAATCTTTTTCCAAAGCATATTTTTGGGCAATCAACAGTAAATATTCATCTGCATAATCATCATGCAAAGCATAGGGTTCATTATCAACAAGTTTGACTGGCGAAACTTCCCAAGTATAGTACAAGCTGCAGCTAGTTCCAATGACAAACCCAAGCACAATATTAATGAATGCTATGCGACTTATCTTCTTCATACGTTGAGGACGTAATATACGTGCTTGTCGTTGCTTTTGATATTTATAATCGTAACGAGTCATGCCATGATAGAATTATATGTATTTTGCAGAATGTAACAAAAATATGTGAAATGATTTTATGTTAATAATATTTCAATGCCGAAGGTGGGAATCGAACCCACACACCCTAAGGGTACGCGATTTTGAGTCGCGCGCGTC
>DBHI01000125.1:12991-19023 GCA_002296125.1 Anaerolineales bacterium UBA832
GCGCGTCTGCCAATTCCGCCACTTCGGCTAGAATACAGGTGATTCTAAGCTAACCGTGTAATACGGTCAAGTACTATAATATGAAACTTGGTATCATTGGACTACCCTATTGTGGTAAAACTACACTTTTTGAAGCTTTAACGAGTGACTATAGTCCTACTGGAAAGATTTATATTGATGGAAATACAAGGATAGATACAGCTGTAGTAAAAGTACCTGACCAAAGACTTGATTGGTTATCAAAACATTATCAACCCAAAAAAGTATCTCATGCAAATATCACTTTTCAGGATATCTCTGGCATACATGAAGAACAAAAAGGATTGTCTAAATCACTACTACATGTATTAACACAAATTGATGGTTTTATACATGTAGTACAATGCTTCAATATTTCTAATGAAGATATTAATGAGAAAATTAATCTATTACTTGACGATTTTACAATTAATGACATGATGACTATAGAACGAAAATTAGAGAATTTATCTAATGAGTGGACTAAAGGTGGAGGCAGAAATCGGTCAGATATTGAATATGAACAAAATCTATTTAATAAAATGCATGATTCACTTGAAACAAAATCGATAATTGATCAAAATACTTTAAGTATTAATGATCAAAAATTATTGTCAGGTTATGGATTTCTTACAACAAAACCAATGTTAATTGTTTTAAATTGTGACGAATACACATATGAATCTATAAATACAATAAATATAACTAATACCAGAATAAACCACAATATAATTTCATTAATGGGTAAACTAGAAATGGAAATCGCTCAACTGAATAAAGATGATGCATCAGTTTTCATGCAAGAATATGGTATGACTACTAATGGATTAGATCAAATTATTCAACTATCTTATGAGATATTAGAACTCAAATCCTTTTTTACTGTAGGACAAGATGAAGTAAAAGCTTGGACAATACATGCAAATACTATTGCACAAGATGCTGCTGGTACAATACACAGTGACATGAATAGTGGCTTTATCAGAGCAGAAACGATGTCCTTTGATGATCTACAAAATTTAGGTTCCGAAGGAGCTGTTAAAAGTGCTGGTAAATTGAGATTAGAAGGAAAAGAATATGTGGTCCAAGATGGTGATATTCTAAAAATAAGATTTTCACCTCCCAAAAAAAATAGTTAATAAATTACTTAAGAGGGAATATGACAAACAACAAAATAAAACAAAAAAAGTGGGACCTAAGTGATATTATTAAATCTCCAGAAGGAGAACCTCTAAAAGAACTTTTAACAAGTTTAGAAAACAGTATAAAAGAAATTGAAGCAATACGTCCCAAACTTAACAACAAATGTAATGCACAAACTTTTAATTTTGCATTAGAGCATTTACAGAATTTATCAATTGCTGCAAATCGTCTAGGTTCTTATGCAGGCTTATGGTTTTCTGAAAATACACAAAATCAATCGGCACTGTCTTTTCAAGCCAAAATAGAACAAATTATAACTGAGGCAAATAATAGAGCATTATTCCTTATGTTATGGTGGAAACATTTACCTGACAAGCATGCATCACTTCTGATTCATGATGCACCTGAAACTCTACAATATTATTTGGAGTATCAAAGAAAAGAAAGCCCCCATGTTCTAGAAGAACAGAATGAACAAATTGTAAACATCAAGAATATAAATGGAACTAATGCGCTAACAACTATATATGCAATGATCACCAATAAATACACATTTGATCTAAGCATTGGCCAAACAAAAAAAACAAAACTTACACGTGATGCTCTGATGAATTATGTGCGAGATCCAAATGCCAAGGCACGTAAAATGGCATACCAGGAATTATATAGAGTATATGAAAATGACGGTATAGTTTTATCGCAAATATACAAAAACTTGGTGCAAGACTGGTATGAAGAGTACGTTAAACTACGCAAACACCCTACTCCAATTTCTGTACGAAATCTCAGTAATGATATTCCAAATGAAGTAACTAAAACACTTTTATCAGTATGTCGCGAAAATACTCATATTTTTCAAAGATGGTTTAAAATAAAAGCACGAATATTATCTTTAAAACAATTAAACAGATACGATATCTATGCACCAATTAATAGTTCTATTACAAAATATCCATATGCTGAATCAGTAGAATTAGTATTAAATACATTTGAAGAATTTTCTCCAAAAATTGCTGCAGCAGCAAGACAAATATTCAAAGAAAATCATATTGACTCTGAAAACCGTAACGGTAAACGTGGTGGAGCTTTTTGTGCTAGCATCATTCCTTCAATTACTCCTTATGTCCTAATCAATTATGGTGGTTCAATCAGAGATGTAGCGACACTAGCTCACGAATTAGGTCATGCAGTACATAGTATGATATCTAATAACCATTCAGTACTGACCTATCATTCTACCCTACCTCTTGCAGAAACTGCATCTACTTTCTCAGAAATGCTTTTAATTGACAAACTACTAGAAAGTACTACAGATAATAATGTTAAGCAAGACATAATTGCTAATTCACTGGATGACAATTATGCCACCATAATGCGCCAAGCATATTTCACGATTTTTGAACAAAAAGCGCATGAGATGATTGAAAATCATAGTGACACAGACGATCTAAATGAAGCATATCTCAAAAACCTAGAAGAACAATTTGGCGATTCTGTCAAAGTTAATAGTGAATTTAAATGGGAATGGATTTCTATACCACACATATATTACACACCATTCTATTGTTACTCATATAGTTTTGGTCAATTACTAGTACTAGCTTTGTATCAACGATACAAAGAAATTGGATCAAAATTCATCCCTCAATATATACAAATATTAGAATATGGATCATCTAAAAGCCCACAATACATTCTCGAGAAGGCAGGAATAGATATATCTAGTCCAAAATTCTGGCAAGGTGGATTCAATTTTATAAATAAATTAATAGATGAAGTTGAAAACACAACACAGGATTAAAAACAATACAGAAATCTATTCTTTAGACCGAAGATGTGGAAACAAGATAACTTCTCTAATAGATGATTGATTCGTCAATAACATCACCAATCGGTCTACACCCATACCAAACCCTCCATTAGGTGGCATCCCATAATCCATAGCACGCAAATAATCCAAATCTAATGGATGAGCATCATCAGAATCTTTAGAATAATTCTTACCCATTTCAATAAACCTATTTTCTTGATCTACAGGATTATTTAACTCTGTAAAAGCATTACAAAGCTCCATACCTCCAATAAAACCTTCAAATCTCTCGACAATCTCTGAATTATCATGCTTGGCTTTAGCTAAAGGAGATATATCCTTAGGATAATCATATATAAAAGTAGGTTGTATCAAATTGGGTTCTACATGCTTGCTAAACAATGTTTCAATTAGCTTTCCTTTAGTTATATCATTATTTTTTCTGATATCTGCCTGTTCACAGTAATCTAACAACTGGCCTACAGTACTGTTAAAACAATCAATATCCGCATATTCAATTAATGCATCACTCATAGAAATTCTTTTCCAGGGTGGACTAAAATCTAATTTATTGCCTTGATAATTAACTATCACACTACCACATACCTGCTCAGCAACGAATGATAACATCTGTTCTGTTAAATCCATAACATCAATATAATTGGCATAAGCCCAATAAAACTCTAATTGAGTAAATTCTGGGTTATGTGTTACGCTTACACCCTCATTGCGAAAATCACGTCCAATCTCATATACTTTCTCAAATCCACCTACTAACAATCGTTTCAAATACAACTCAAAAGAAATACGTAAAAACAAATCTTGATGCAACTGATTGTGATGCGTAGAAAAAGGTCGTGCGGCAGCACCTCCATAAATAGGCTGCAAAACAGGTGTCTCTACTTCAAGAAAATCACGTCTATCAAGAAATTCTCTTAATGAAGTTACTATTTTCGATCTAGTCTTAAAAATCTCCCGTACATGTGGATTTACTGCAAGATCAGCATACCTTTCCCTATAACGAGATTCCACATTATCAAAAGCAGAATATACTATTGACTCTCCATCATCCTGCACTTCCTTAGATGCCGGCAGAGGGCTAATACTCTTAGAGATAATTCTAAATGATGATACATTAAGAGTAACTTCTCCAGTACGAGTCTCCATAATATAACCAGTTGCCTCAACAAAATCACCTAAATCAAAATCTGTCGCGAATTGTTTCAAACGTTCCTTACCTATTTCACTTGCTCTCAATAGCAATTGAATTCTGCCTGTAACATCTTCAATGTGGGCAAACGCCAATTTTCCCATCGTACGAACTGATTTCAAACGACCACATAATACAACTTGAATATTATCGTCAGATTCATTCTCAAAGCCTGATTGACTTTCGACAAGCAACGAAATTGCCTGATCTATGTTATGTGTTCTATTAACTTCATTAGGAAATGGATCTTCACCTCGTTCTCGCAATCTGTCTAACTTCGTTAATCTGTTTTTCTCGATATCTGTAAAGGATCGCATATTAATTACCATTTTTCATTTGCAACACTATTATACGTAGAAAATTAATTACCAAAACATCCCGTGTAAAATAAAATATACTTACGGGTTACTAATGAGAGATCAGTCTATTTCACCTTGGTAACTTGAAAAACCACTTCTCCAGCAGGAGCTGTAACAACAACTTTGTCGCCAGCCTTGCTGCCCAATAATGCTTGTCCCAATGGAGATTCATTAGAAATTAGTCCTTGCGACGGATCAGCTTCAGCAGCACCTACTATTACATATGATTCTTTTTCTGATTTCTTTTCCTTGACAACTACAGTAGAACCCAACTTAGCTACTCCATCATTCTTACCCTTCTTAATTACAGCAGCTCTGGATAACATTGTTCTAATTTCTACAATTCTACCTTCAACAAATGATTGTTCATTTTTTGCAGCTTCATATTCTGCATTCTCAATAAGATCTCCATCTTCCTGAGCTTGATGGAGTCTATCAGCTACTTCAGCCCTACGTACAGTAGTTAGATGGACTAACTCTTCCTCCAGGTTTTTCAATCCACTTTTTGTCAGATAAGTAACATTTTCCATATCAATTTTCACATTTATCTAATATTATAAACCTCAAAACTATTGTATTAATCATCACAATTAGTTTTAATACATACTCAGCTATACAAATCTAAAAAAGCTGAGAATAATCCCAGCCAGTCACAATGATTTTAAGCGTGCATTCTACCAGCATCACCGAAATCTGTAAAGGATTATTAAAATTACCAACTCCACGCAGAGCTGATGTTTACTAATGCAACTCACTTGCAATAAAAACAAATATTAAAACATTATATCATCAATATTAGCAATAAATCAAATACTTATTGAAAATGATTATCATTAGCAATAAGTATTGTAACACAGTTATCAAATGAATCAATATATACAATAATTTCAAGTTTAAATACAATATAGATTTATTATACAAGCTGACAACTAGAAAATAGTATAAAGAACTCCTCTATTGAAATTACCTCTAAATTTACAGAATTACCACTTGCTAATCATATAATAAGACCAAATATTCCTAAAAAATAATTCTAAATTATAGGAAACTTATGTCATAATTTGACCTATACTAGCATACGTGATAAACTATTATCGTATATGAAAGATATTCTGTTAGCTACTTATTCCTATTATTATAAGCACAACAATTATAAGTGCGTTGTTTTGGCTTAAGTAGACTATTTACTGAATAATCAAGGATACTAAAGTACGGAGCAACTTCTCCGTGCTTTTTTTGTACATAGAAGTGATAAAATTAAGAATTTTTAGGAGAAATAATGACAGTCTGCAGAGGTGTAAGAGGAGCAATACCTATTGCTTCAAACACAAAAAGTGACATCTTAGAAGCTGCTGACAAATTGTTGAGAGAATTGATCAGCAAGAACAATATTATGCCCAACGATATTGCTTCAGCAATTTTTACTACTACGCCTGATATCAATGCCGAATATCCTGCATTAGCAGCACGGGAATTAGGTTGGACAAATGTT
>DBHI01000071.1 GCA_002296125.1 Anaerolineales bacterium UBA832
AATTATAATAAATTGCTAGTGAAACGCATTGCAATTATGCTATACTCACTCATATTTAATTGAAATTCTAACGCGTTTTTACTTAAGGAATCTTTTTTATGGAAATAAACGAAATGTATATACCGGAATCAGCTATGGCTATAATGGCACATCCAGATGATATTGAATTTGCTTGTGCTGGTACTCTGGCACGATGGGCAAAATTAAATACAAGAATCTGTTACCTAGTTTGTACTAGTGGTGATGCTGGAATCGCAAGATCAGGTATGACAAGACAAGAAGCATCTCAAATTCGCGAAAATGAGCAAAGAACAGCAGCAAACATAGTTGGTACAAAAGATGTAGTCTTTCTAAGAGAACCGGATGGAATGTTACAACCCACTATGGAAGTCAGAAAGAAAATAGTCAGAGAAATACGTAGATTCAGACCAGAGGTTATATTTTGTGGTGACCCAAATCTTGTTTGGGCCGGTGAAACATATATTAATCACCCTGATCATAGAGCTGCAGCAACAGCTGCAGTTGATGCAATATTTCCGGCAGCAGGACAACCAAACATGTTTGAAGAATTATCACAAGAAAACCTTTCAGCATTTAAACCTAGGAAAGTATTTACAAGTGGATTATTGGATGATAATCAAACAGTCCTATCTATCGACGATACTATAAACATTAAGATTAAAGCCCTACTTGCACATGAAAGTCAATTCAAAGGTAAAGATCCCAGTGATTACGTATTTGAAAGAGCCAAAGCAGTAGCAGAAGGACACAATATGAAATATGGAGAATCCTTCAAAATAACCACTCTTGAAAACGATGAAATGTGGGAAAAGTATCACGGAGATGCCATCGACCGCCACCCAGGTGCTTGATATGCAATGTATTTCGTCACTTTGAAAAATAAAACTATTTCAAAATACACTATTTGTAATCGTATGGTTATATTACTGGCTATGCTATGCGGATTACTAACAACGACTTGCCAACCAATTGTCCAAGAAAATATTCAATTACCTACCTCGTTACCACCCACAGATCCAACTTTATTACAACTACAAACTTTTGACGAATTGTGGAAAACAGTAGAACCAAATTATATATTTGTAGAGGAAACTAATTTTGATTGGCAAGTTACATACAATCAATTCAGAGAAAAAATTGTTGCCGGTATAACAAATGAAGAATTTAATTCACTCATAGACGATCTCATTAAACTATTTCCTCGCAACACTCTAATATATAGAGACCGTATGGAAAGAATACATAGCGACCTCCAATCTACTCTTTCTTATGAAGGTATTGGAGCTTACATCTCTGTTATTGATGATCCAATACCTCATATTGTCATATTGTCCATCATACCATCATCTCCAGCAGAAAAAGCAGGCCTATTTGCACATGATTCAATTTATGCTATCGATGATAATCCAATATCTTCTGAAGAAGGTCTAGAAGTAGTAAATCGCATCAGAGGAACTGCAAATAGTAAAGTCAAATTATTAGTAAAAAGTCCTGGTAGCAATGAACGCATAGTCCAAGTCACAAGAGAGAAAGTAATAGGTATTGACATGGTTCGATACACATACTTGCCACTGACAAGAACTGGCCTGATACGAATTCCGATGAATGGTAATTATACTATCTTGGAAGATACACTGATTGCCATAGAAGACTTAAAAAATCAGCATAATATCAAAAATTTAATTATTGATATTAGAATAGCTCACTCAAACATTAACTGGCCGCTTAATCAAATGTTAGGATTATTCAGTAATGGTAACATGGGTACGATATATAATCGTCAGGAAAGTTATGATCTAATTGTAGATACGCAAGATATTTCACAAATAGAAGATATACCTCTGATAATTTTAATTGGTCGTGATACTAAAGGATATTCTGAAATTTTTGCTGATGCTCTTCAGAAAAAAGGTAGAGCAAAGTTAATTGGTGAGATAACACATGGACAGATGCATAATTTTGATCATTTCATATTACCAAATGGCGGGGAAATATTTTTCAGTAGTTCATCCTATCGTGACTTATATGGAAATGACATCGGTATATCAAGTGTAATACCTGATATTGCTATAAACGCAAGATGGGATGAAATAAGTGATAAAGATAATTTCAGACATGACACAGTAGTTACACGCGCAGAACTTGAATTCAATCAGTAAGTATTGTAATTATCAATACTATCAATAACAAGCACTAAATCCTCTAAGGTATTCTAACAACACCCAATTCAACTTGATCCTTGACACTATTTACATCTTTGACAGACAAGCGTTCCATTGTATATAAATTGTACCAACCTATTACTACACGATAAAGACCTGATGGCACGTCATTCTTAACTGTTAAAGCAACTTTATCATAAACTGTTTCACCATTTATCCATTTGGAAGTAGGCCATGTGCCACCTAGAGGCTGACTATCTACCTGAGACCATAACACATCATTCTCATCAATCAGATGAACAAACATTGTGTAGTCATCATCGATATCAGCCAAGGCAGTCCATTCCAATGAAATTGGTATAGATCTATAAAAGTCGTCCACAACCTTACCAACACCAAACTTATTCAATTTGATCACATCATCAAAAATACTATCACTTATCTCATCAATATCAAGATCTGCCTGTACAAATAAATCTAAACTACCATCAACATAGTCACCATGATAAGAATGATATGCTACCTGATGCAACCAATTTTCCAACATATGATCCGGATCATAGCCTGCAGGATCGCCATACATGATTAACCACAATCTATGATGATCCGATTTAATTTGATCCAACAAAAGTGTCATTTCTGCACTATTCCATGGAGGCATATTATATGATTTGATGACAGATTTAGAATAATACTTATACAAAGCATCCTGAGCACCATTCTGTAACAAAATAGCATCAGAACTTTGATAATTGTTGTGGATGTAATTCATCAATTGACCATAACCACCTTTAGCATATTGTTTGTCAAAAAAATAATTATTAAGAGATATCAAATTTAATGCCAAAAATAAAATGCTAAATGACCAAACAAACAATTTCGAACCAAATCTTATCCCCTGACCAACCAAAATCAGATAAGCAGGTAATATTAATATTAAATATCTTGAATAATAAAATGGCATTATCGATGCCACAAAAAATGCACACAACAATGGCACTAAAGTCCAATATAATATAGCAAAACGCTGATATGATTTGTTTTGACTATTAAATCTAATCCCCATAGACAAAGGGAGAAACAACAACAAACCCAACCACTGTTCAGATGTAGACACAGTATTCCCAATACCAAAAGACATCAAAGTATCAAACCAAACATTGTTTATTCCAACCAAACTTAATTGATCCCATCTAATAATTGCCTTAGAAGCTACAAAATCCGACTGTGCTAAAATCCATGGCAAACATAAAACCATCAAAACAATTTGAGAATTTATCCAAATACCCCAATCATGTCTGTTGTATTTACGAGTATGAAATTTATACACATTATGAGCTATCAATATGAATAAGGAATAATAATGAGTAAAAAGAGCAAATAACATTATCACTATAAACATGTACAACCATTTTTTATGGCCACTAACTTCCCATTTGAGGTCAGCATATAATGCAACTGTACAGAAAAACACCACTAAAGTATACATCCGCACTTCCTGACTATAATAAACAGAGAAACTCGAAACACCTATCATAATTGATGCTATGAAACCTAATATAGATCCTGACAACCTCTTACCAATAGTAAAGGTAATTGCTACTAAACTGACAGATGACAGCACTGACAAATAACGCATAGCAAAAATAGTATCTCCAGTCAAACGTATCCAGATGTGCAATAACAAATGATAAAGTGGCGGATGAGTCTCAAGACCAGGCGACAACACTAAAGCAAGATTCTGTTTACTAAATGAAACACTGAATGCTTCATCTCCCCACAAGTCATGATAATCTAGTCCATATATCCGAATCCCAAAACTAAATAATAAAACAACTACCATCCATGTATTAAGATTTATTTTTTTAAACAATCTGTAGAAAGAATTGATGTTTATCATTTTAATTTATAACTTTTGCACATATCTATAATAATTGGAAATGATTAGTAAAATCTTCAGCAACCCTACAGATGATCTTTTTGTATTCCTACCGTAACACCAGACAAACGCTCTAATGCCTTAATAAGTGCATGATTACCTTCGGCTCCCAAACCTTGTTTTTGAAGCAAACGATAATAATGAAAAGCTAGACTGGTAAGTTGAATTGGTACACCTAGACTATCAGCAGCTTCTAGAGCAATACGTAGATCCTTTTGTTGTAAATCAATAGTAAAACCAGGACTCCAATCACGCTCAAGTATCTGACTTCCACGCATGCTCAACATCCAACTCGCACCAGCACCGGATGATATTGCTTTTAAGGTTTTGTTCAAATCAAGACCAGCAAATTCCGCAAAAAGTAAAGCTTCGCTCATAGCCAAGGCATTACCTACTACCAGAATTTGATTTACTAACTTTACTAACTGACCATCTCCAGTACCACCCACATGTGTCACACTATCTCCTATTATTTTTAAAACAGGTAACGCTCTTTCATATTGCAATTCATCACCACCAACCATAATACTCAATGTACCCAAATTTGCACCTTCAGGACCACCACTAACAGGTGCATCCAACATATGTACCTCTCTTTCCTGCAAAATACTTGAAAGTTTTCGCGTGACTTTGGGACTAATAGTGCTCGTATCTATAATCAATGATCCTGGTTGTACCCCATCCAAAATACCCTGTTGACCAATAACAACAGATTCAACATCAGCAGAGTCACTAACACTGACAAATATAATTTCAGAACGGCTTGCTAAATCTGCAGGATTCTTAGCAGGATAAGCATCTTTCCGGATCAAATCATCCATCTTATTAGACGACCGATTCCAAACAACTAACTTAATACCTGAATTTATCAAATTCAAAGCCATTCCACGACCCATTGCTCCCAAACCAATAAATCCAATTGATGCTTTCATATTTTTTACCAAACCTTAATGACCATTTATTTATATATACAAATAAATTAATTAACTAAAAATATCATAGTAAACAAAAACAAAAGAAAGATTCCAATGAGAACTACAACACCAACAATACATCCATTAAATTTGTACGGTGTCTTAACTTCTTCACCTGATAAAACCTGCCTTAAAGTATGGATACAATTCCTAATCTGAGATGATTGAGACTGATGAGACATACCAATCCAATACCACTGTTCAGAATTAGATGACATTATCACAAACTTACGAGCTGAACTCTTAGAAACAATATTACTATCTATCGTATTAATGATAATAACATCTACTTCAGTTAAGTTATCTAATGATTTAGGATCATAAGTATGTTCTATTTCTATGGTAGGAAACTCAAATTCTAATTTAGATGACAAATCAACTGCAAAAGAACTGTTTTCAGGCATAAAAACTACAACCCTCATTTGTATTAAATTAGAATCTGTATAAGCACTAGAATTGCTTTTCTTATCTTCATTAAGAACCGCACGATGATATAACCAAACAATTAATGCTATAAAACTATAAGCTATAGCATATGGAAAATCGTCAAATAAATCATCAATACTTCCATCTCCCATCCATATATTGAGAAATTCTGATAAAACAATTACACCACTAATTAATACAGTCATAGTAGAGTTATACAAAAAGAAATATAAGTATGCCTTCCGTACTACTGACTGTCTTTCTACTTGAGCCATTTCATTATTGACTCGAGATTCTTTTTGTATCTTTGTCCATGACAATAACCATAATGGTGCGCTAGCAAATAATGCAGAAAGTACATAGGCTATCTGAGAACGGAGAGCATTTCCCAATTCCTCTAACCAAATCAATCGAATGATTACATCAATTGCACCACCCAATCCAACTAACAAAATCGCAAGGCCAATTACTGAAAGTAAATAACGATAAATGCGTACAATTTTTGCTTCAACATATCTATTTACAGATGACTTAGCATCATTATGCAAAACCATTGCATGATATAGCCATATAACGCCAAAAACAGACAAAACATTAATAACTATGTAAAATTCGCCATCATTTTGAAGACCTAACCACTTACCCAAAATGGATGAAAATAAAGTAGCTGCGGTAGTAACACATACTAATGAACTTACAAAGATCAATGAATACAGATATATTTTACGAACAGGAGATTCTTGCTCACCATCATATGCACTCTCATAAAACAATTGCAATCGACTCCATGGCAATTGCCAAAGGACCAAACCTATCAACAATCTGCTAGCATCATCCAAAATAATTGAAGCAGCACTACCCAAGCCTGTTACAGTATTTTTATAAAATAATTCTAATAATATCCAATTTGATAATGACAAAACACTATATACTGTTACTAACAAACCCGATAGACTCAGTACAAATAAAAATATACGTCTTAAGTTGATAAAACTAGTTCGACTAGCAATATCCAACTTTTTTAGATTAAAACGCTGTTTGTAAAAATAAAATACCATAGAGCTTAATATAAACAAGGCAACACCAGAACTGATTATTGCCTCAGAAACGGTCATATTATTCTGCAATAATTTGGAATCGAATCCAAGAAACAGTTGAAATATAGCAGCGAGCAAAATGATTGAATTAAATACAATCGGATAAAAAAACCCTAGTAACATAGAGTAAAAATACATCGCACCAGGATCAACATCAAAATCTGTATCTAATTCTAAATCCCTATCAGAATCTCGTGTTCTTGTCCAATGCCACAAAAATACGGGCAAACCAATAATAATTACTGCAATTTCTACAGTAATGGAGTTAAAATCTGAGAGCAAATCTGGATGCAACACACCCCGCAACAGCCTGATTGCAGCCCAAATCACTGACTGTAAACTAATAGCACTTACCAAAAACAAATACCAACTACGTATATTACTCATCTTAATTTGATATTAATATTCACGAGCATCTGCTTTTATCATTTAAACATGGTGACCAATATTGAGAAGAAGAACGAATTTTCCATCCATCAGTATCAAGATGCAAATTCATACGAAACTTAGAAGTTGAATAACCGCTACTCAAAATACCTCCTGAGTAAAAAAAAGTTTCTCTAACAAGTACCCGAGCCCTTTCATCTACAATATCCGCTTCAATAACTTCAAGTTGAACATTATCATTATATTCATCAATCTTAAACTCCCAAGGAGAAGACACAACTAAATCTTCAAATGCATCTGCACTATCAGGATAACCACTTATCTGACTAGACAAATACTCATATGCTTGCACATAATCATTTTCCTGTATAGATAAGAGATAATTGTGCGCAACTCCTTTTGGTGAAAGTTCCACCATATATGATGGCTTAGGACTATTTCTAACCTTAATTAAAGCAATAATAACAACTACGATAGCACTCATCACAATGAACAGAAGATATCTATCAGTACCTCTTTTGTACATGTCATATCCTCCAATCTAAAGGATAATATATAAGGGATATATACTTTAACATATTTAGTTTAGTTGACAAGATTTGCTTTAGCTAATTGTTCACCTTTTTGTACATCAACCTTGTTGAGGAAAAAAGCACCCAACACAAACAATATTAATATTGCAAGAATACCAAATCGCGGATTATCATATATTAAGGTTACATAGCCCATTAAAAATGGTCCCATAATAGCCGCAAATTTGCCAAACATATTATAAAAACCAAA
>DBHI01000022.1:0-1480 GCA_002296125.1 Anaerolineales bacterium UBA832
ATGTTGTCCAGCTCCTGTTTCAGCAATTATTCTAGATTTGCCCATTCGTTTTGCTAATAAAGCTTGACCTAATGCATTATTGATTTTATGAGCACCTGAATGAGCTAGATCTTCGCGCTTTAGATATATTTTGCCACCATTACAATAGTTGCTGAGTCGTTTAGCATAAGTTAAAGGTGTGGGACGTCCAACATATGTTGTTAGCAACTTGTTCAATTCATTTTGGAAGGATTCGTCTTGTTGAGTGTTAATATATGCTGTTTCTAAATCTTCAATCGCTGGCATTAGCACTTCTGGGACGAATTGTCCTCCATATTTACCGAATTTTTTAGGTAATCTATTTATATGTTTCATAATTGTTTATAATTATACATTGTCATTGACAGTATAGTGTTGGATAGAATTAATTGTATTTTCAACAAATCTTTGTATCTTATTAGGATCCTTGATACCTGGTTCACTTTCTACTCCTGATGCTACATCCACTCCCCATGGTTGGACATGTTTTATAGCCTCTGATATGTTTTCAGGTGTTAAGCCACCTGCTAGGAAAACATGTGTCTTTTTGGCAATTAAGGCAGCTTTTTCCCAGTCGGTTGTTGTTCCCCCTCCTCCATATTTACCTTTTACATAAGCATCCACTAGACATAGTTTTGGTATTGGAGAAGGTATATTGTCTTTGCCAAGACGATATGCTTTATATGCTAATTTGCCTAAATTTTTTATTAGTGTGTGAGGCTCATCACCATGCAATTGTGCCAGGTCAAGACCAATGTCTTTGATAGTGGTACGAATACTTTTTTCGGATTTGTTTACAAATATTCCTACTATAATAGGAGGTGTAGCAAGTTGTCGGATAGATCCTGTTATATCTAATGCTTTTTGTTTAGTTATATAGCGAGGGCTTTTTGGATAGAAATTGAGCCCAATGTGAGTTGCTCCTAGTGCAACTGCTAATTGTGCGTCTTCTATGTTTGTAATTCCACAAATCTTAATTTTCATTGTTCGTGAGCATTAATGAAGTATTGTATTTTTGATCCAATGTCTTTAGCTGTGACTATACCTTCACCAATTAGCATTGCATTGATGTTTAATTGAGCCAGTGTCTTAACGTCAGTATTGTTGTGTATTCCGCTCTCGGCGATTACACATATATTATTTGGTATTAGTGGTCGTAGTTGTTTTGTAGTATTAAGTGATGTTTTAAATGTATGTAAGTTTCTGTTATTAATACCAATAATTTTTGTCTCAGTTTTTAGAGCTATTTCTAATTCTTTAGTATTATGTATTTCTACTACTACATCTAGATTAATTTCTGATGCTACATTAATTAAATTTGCTAAAGTTGCTTCATCTAGCATAGCAACAATTAGCAAGGCAGCACTAGCTCCTGCGACTTTTGCTTGATACAGTTGATATTCATCATATATGAAATCTTTTCTTAAAAGAGGCAAACCTGTTTGCAACTCATATATCGATT
>DBHI01000022.1:1882-6883 GCA_002296125.1 Anaerolineales bacterium UBA832
TTTACATATGTTTGTGCTAACTTAATATGATTAAAGTTTTGACATAAAATCCCCTTGCTAGGAGAACGATGCTTAATTTCAGCAATAAGATTAGGGATTTCAGTTTTTCTTTCATTGATGGCTTTCAAGAAATTTATGTTGGGAGGCATAGCAAGAGCTAGTTTCTCTAATTCTTTTCTTGGCATAGACTTGCGATCACCTTGTACTTCTTCTTTTTTTCTTGTTAGAATATCGTTTAAAATTGTCATGTGTTTGATGATAATTTTTGACTTATTGTGACAAGCTTATCTAATGTGTTTAAAGCAGCACCACTAAGAAGTACTGTTCTGGCTTCATCAATTTTGTTTTTTATATTCCCATCTATTGTCGCCATGGCAGCAGCTGCATTGAGGACGACAGTATTAGAGAGTAGGTTAGAAGATTTTCCTGACAAAATTTCTCGCAAAATCTGGAGATTTTTTGATATTGATCCTCCTGTGATTGTCTCTGATGGTTGGCTTTCGAGTCCCAAATCACTTGCTACTAAGTCGAAGGAAGATATATTGCCATCAGGTTTCAGATGTGTGATTTTATTTAGACCTGAAATAGTAAGTTCATCAAGACCATCATTGCTATGTATTACCATTGCTGATTTACATCCCAGTTCTTTCAGTACTTTTGCAATTGGTTCTGTCAATTTAGCATCATATACTCCTGTTAATTGATGGCTGGCTCCTGCAGGATTTGTTAAAGGACCTAACACATTAAAAATAGTGCGTTGTTTCAAATCTTGTCGAGGTATTATGGCGTGCTTCATTGCTGGGTGAAAAATAGGAGCGAACATAAATCCAATGCCTACTTTTTCTATACATTCTGCTACTTGATCAGGTTGTAGTTCAAGAACAACACCTGCTGCTTCTAGTACATCTGCGCTTCCACACTTGCTACTTGCTGCACGATTACCATGTTTTGCTACTTGCCGTCCTGTCGCTGCTACTAAAAATGCTGTAGCAGTAGAAATGTTAAAACTATTCGATCCGTCTCCACCAGTTCCAACAATGTCAATGAGATTGTCATTAGAATGCTCAAAAGTTACTTTAAGGGAATGTGAACGCATAGCTTTTGCACTACCTGTAATTTCGTTTACTGTTTCTCCTTTCATACGTAGAGCTATAAGATATGCACCAATTTGTGCAGGTGTTGAATCACCTGACATGATTTGATTCATAACATTTTCTGATTCTAATTGAGATAGGTTTTCGAAATTAATGAGTTTTTCTATTGCTTTAATAATCATGATTATCACCTGCTAGTAGTCTGTGATTTGATATCTAGGAAGTTTTTCAACAATGTTTTACCGCCTTCAGTTAGTATGCTTTCAGGATGAAATTGAATACCATATATAGGATATTTAGTGTGTTTAATTCCCATTACTATGCCGGTATCAGTACGTGCTTCTACTTCTATACATGTTGGCAAAGGTTCACTAATTACTAATGAATGATATCTAGTAGCATTGAATGGGTTTGGAATATTATGAAATAAATTGCTATTATTATGATGTACTTTTGAAATTTTTCCATGCATTAATGAGGGTGCATTTTCTATAGTGCCATCAAATGCTACTCCTATTGCCTGATGTCCTAAGCATACACCTAGTGTTGGAATCGTTTTGCCTAATTGTAATATTGCATCTATTGAGACTCCACTACTACTGGGGTCTCCTGGTCCAGGTGATATCAACAAGTGGCTAGGTGACATCTCATGTAATTCTTCTACAGATATTTTGTCATTACGAAATACTTGGATGTTTGCACCCATTTCACCTAAGTATTGTACTAGATTGTAAGTGAAACTATCATAGTTATCGATTACAATAATCATTTGTTGTTCTTACTTTCAGATTGTTCTACTGCTAATAAAATGGCTTTCAATTTATCTAATGTTTCTTTGTATTCATTGTATGGTTCTGAGTCTGCAACTATTCCTGCACCTGCTTGTGCGGTAATCCATTGATTTTGTACATATAGAGTTCTAAGGGCGATGCATGTGTCCATAGATCCATCAAACCCTATGTAACCTACTATTCCAGCATAAGGACCACGAGCATTTTGTTCTAGATTAGCTATTATTTGCATAGCTCTTATTTTTGGTGCTCCGCTCACTGTACCTGCTGGAAACGTTGCAGCTAACAGATCAAATGCATCCATATTTTCACGAACATTACCTTCTACTTGACTTACAATGTGCATAACATGACTATAAAGTTCAACTTTCATCATTTCTGTTATTTGTACGGTTCCATAATTACAAACTCTTCCCAAATCATTGCGTGCCAGATCAATTAACATTACATGCTCAGCCCTTTCTTTTTCATCTGCTAAGAGTTCTGTAGCTAGTTCTATATCTTTTTCTTTACTATCTCCACGTGGTCTTGTTCCTGCTATTGGTCTTAGAATTGCACGATTATTCTCCATACGTACGTGTACTTCTGGTGATGCACCAATTAACTGGAAATTTTCTGAATGTAGTTTGCCAAAATCGAAATAAAACATATATGGCGAAGGATTGATACGTCTGAGTTCACGATAAATTGAGAATGGTGGAACAGAAGTTTTTCTTTTAAATTTTTGAGATAATACTACTTGCAATATGTCTCCATTCATTATGTGTTTTTTTGCATGCGAAACCATTTTTTCAAAATCAGATTGACTGTGGGACTGTTCGGTTTCTAATTCAGAATGAGTGCTTTTAGATTCATATGACAAAGGAAGAGCTAGTTGCGATTCAATTTTATTTAATCGTTGTATTGCTAAGTTTTTGTGATCAGGCGATGCATTGTCAGCATATGTTATTGCTACAACTTGTCCACGAGTATGGTCAAATGCTATCATAGTGTCACATAGTAAGAAAATTCCGTCAGGTAATTCATGTAGTGGTAGATCAACGCTAGGTTCAAAGAATCTGACTGCATCATAGTTGAGATAACCAACGAGACCACCAACTAATCTAGGTAAATTAGTCATATTGATGATTTGGTATGGTGCAAGTGATTGTCTCAGTATCTTCATTGGATCATCATGTACTGTTTTTATTTCATCGAGATTTGGCCCTGTGTGTATTTTGATTTTTTCTCCATTGATTACAAATGCTTGGCTGGGTTCAAGTCCAATAAATGAATATCGAGCTACATTTTCTCCACCCGTTACACTTTCTAAAAGGAAGCTAGGATTATCACTATTCTTACATAGTTTCAAGTAGGTAGATACAGGAGTTTCTAGGTCAGCAACTATTTCTTTAGTGAATGTTTCTAACATATTATTTCTAATTTCTTTGATATATTTATATTATTCGGTTTTTTTATTTATAAATAAAAAATCCCCTATTATCAGACAATGGGGGTTTACTAGCCAGCCTCATGAGATTGCACGTATTATCAAATTAGAGATTTGGAAACTATAATTTGATAGTACTTTCTGCCTAGATAACGGTGGCTACTCCGGCGAAGGCTACTAAGATAGTACGGTGTTTATTTCCGGCAAGGAGGAGAATCCATGCATATCCTTTCACCTAGCAACTCTGAGGTCCATTCAGTGTTTGCTTATGTTCGGGTTTTCACCATATTCCCGATCTCTGTGACATTAGCACAACACTTACTATTCCTCTTCAATGTTGTTATTTATATAATTGTAACTATTTTATACTGTAATAATTAGTAATTGTCAATGAAAATATTTTGATGACTACTAATTAACTCCAACTTAGCAGATTTTGTGTAAGATTTAATAGCAGCTTCTCGTTTCATTGCTGATGATTTAGTAGCATGGGATTCTACAAAAACGAGTTTTACTGGTTTGCGCATGCGAGTATAGCGGCTACCTGTACCTGCATTGTGCGAGGCAAGACGTCGTTCTAGGTTAGTTGTCCATCCTGTATATAAGCTATTATCATTGCATTCTATTATGTATACAAATATTGATCCAGGTATATTTTTCATATCTAATTCATAAGTAAATTTATTAAGAGTTGGTACGGAGGCCCTAATATGATTCCAAATAAATTTAGTTGGAAAATGGATCCCGCAGCTATGATCAGGATGAGAATTATTGGTCCTTGATTTTGAAATTGGGCAATTGGTCTCGCAATTGTGTGAGGCAATATACCAATGGTTATTTGATAACCGTCTAGAGGTGCTATTGGTAGTAGGTTGAACAACATTAATAATAGATTAAGTTTGATAAACATTGACAAAAAATAGGCAACAATTTCATAATTTATTGAAGCAAATTGGTAAATTATAGAAGCTATGTAAGCTAAAATAAAGTTTGCTAATGGTCCTGATGCAGCTACGATAGCAATACCAGTTCGGTAATCGATGTGATAGTTTCTTGGGTTTGTATAAACTGGTTTTCCCCATCCAAATCCTGCAATTAGAAACATAATTGAGCCAAATGTGTCTAAATGTTTACGAGGGTCTATAGTTAGTCTATCTTCAGATCGAGGAGTTGGATCTCCTAGCCAGTCCGCTGCAAAGGCATGAGCAAACTCGTGAAAGCTAATTGCTATAATTAATATTATTATGCGTGATACGTATAAGATGGGTTGCAAATTTTCTAAAGTCATTATACTTTTCCATTATGATAATTATATCAGGCATTACTAAGTTATAATTATTACAAATTTGATTATGAAAATTGATAAAGAGTTATTTTTAGATCAATATGTAAGGTTGCGAAAATCTCATCCATGTGGTGGTAATTTGTGGCGGATAGTGAGATTAGGTGCTGATATTGGATTGAAGTGTGTTAAGTGTGATCGTAGAGTTCTTCTTTCGAGACGACTATTTAGTAAGCAATTAAAGCACATAGTGGATGATGTAACAAGTATCTGATGAATGTGACTATATTGATGTCTGATACAGGGGGAGGCCATCGTTCAGTAGCTACAGCCATAAGATGTGCATTGTTAAGAAAAAATTCTCAAGCAAATGTTGCAATAGTAGATGGGTTGTTGGAATTTGGA
>DBHI01000022.1:7203-7349 GCA_002296125.1 Anaerolineales bacterium UBA832
GTAGATGGGTTGTTGGAATTTGGAAACTATCCTTTAAACCGTTTGTCTTCTTGGTATCCTGTTATTGTAAAAAATAGTCCTAGATTGTGGGGTGTTGGATATGCAATTACTGATGGCAAATGGCAGACAATTGTAGCAAGTAGAGT
>DBHI01000066.1:0-278 GCA_002296125.1 Anaerolineales bacterium UBA832
TGACAAACAAATTAATATGTATATCAATAGTCCTGGAGGCATGATATATGCTGGATTAGCAATTTATGATACCATGCGTCTTGTAAGTGCCCCAATAGCTACATACGCAGTCGGAGTGACTGCTTCATTTGGTACAGTTCTCCTAACCGCAGGATCACCGGGACAACGATATGCACTACCTAACGCAACAATCCACTTACATCAACCACTAGGTGGTGCTGAAGGACAGGCAAAAGACATTGAAATACAAGCAAATGAAATTCTAAGGTTGAGATCCA
>DBHI01000066.1:614-867 GCA_002296125.1 Anaerolineales bacterium UBA832
ATTAAACAACATTCTATCAGAACATACTGGACAAAAAATAAAAATCATCGAAAAAGATACAGATCGCGACTATTGGATGACAGCCGAACAAGCTGTAGAATATGGATTGATAGATAGCGTAATTGAACAGACAACAGACACAAACAATGATTCCTCAAACAAAAACAATAAAAAACCTAATAAAAAAACCGATTAGTTTAGAATATAGCTTTAGTTTATTATGTGTGTATAACAAACATGAGGCGATTGATCA
>DBHI01000066.1:1193-22248 GCA_002296125.1 Anaerolineales bacterium UBA832
TGAGGCGATTGATCAATCGCCTCATGTTTGTTAATAAAATCTTGAAATTATGTCAAATTTTAGCTTCAATAAAATACAAAATCTCATTATAGACATGGATGGCGTATTGTGGAGAGGAAATACACCTTTACCTGGTTTAAAGGATTTTGTAAATGCTATTCATAATACGAATCGCAAAATGTTATTGGCAACCAATAACTCTAGTAAAACAATCAATCAATACTTATCTAAACTTCAAGATATGGGAATTAAAGCAACTGCCAATGAAATATTGACATCATCACAGGCTACAGGCAATTATCTAAACAATTTATCACAAAATGATAGAAAAGTATTTGTTATAGGACAAGATGGACTAATTGACGCAATGAAGCATTACAATTTTCAAATTACTAATCAAAATGCTGACTATGTAGTTGTTGGTGTAGACACTAATATCTCATGGGACAAACTCAATACAGCTGTACAATTAATAAGATCAGGATCTAAATTTATTGGAACAAATCCCGACACAACATATCCAACAGAAAATGGTATAGGAGTAGGAAATGGAATAATCCTAGCAGCTATTGAAGCTGCCACTAATGTCAAACCTATGATCATTGGAAAACCCGAAAGACATATTTTCGACCAAGCTTTAGATATATTAGGAGCAGATCCATCGAACACTCTAATGATAGGCGATAGATTAGATACAGATATATTAGGAGCAAAAAAAGCAGGGATATCATCTCTTTTAGTACTTACTGGTGTAACTGATAGTAATATATTGACAGATAGTGATATCCAGCCAGATGTTATTATGAATGGACTTCCAGAAATAACTGTTAAACTGTATTCATCTGAAACACAATGAATAATTCTCACACAAACTTGCTAGACATTGATGTCAATAAATTACAAGAAGAATTAATGGCTCTAGGAGAACCAAGATATCGTGCTGCTCAAATTTGGCATGCAATCTATCAAACCAAAGTGAACGACATCCAGGATGTAACAAATTTACCAAAATCCTTAAGAATCAATTTGCAAAATAAATTTACACTAGGTAATCTGTCACTACTTAATGAATTACGTTCCAGTGACAATAGTACAATTAAGGTGTTATTTCGTCTATGCGATGAAAAAATAATTGAAACTGTACTAATGAATTACAACAAACGGAATACCGTATGCATATCTACCCAAGCGGGATGTGCACTTGGATGCGTCTTCTGTGCTACTGGACAAATGGGTTTTGAGCGCCATCTTTCAGTTGGTGAAATAGTTGAGCAGGTATTATGGTCTTACAGAAAACTCAATGGTATTAATCGTACATTAACTAATATAGTATTTATGGGTATGGGTGAGCCGTTTCATAATTATGAAAACTCTATAAAAGCTCTTGATCGCATTGAAGACATTAATTCTATTGGTATGAGTGCTAGACGGATAACAGTTTCAACTGCTGGTCATGCAGAGGCAATAGAGAAATTTGCAAGATCAGGTAGAAAAGAAAGATTAGCAGTTTCGTTACACGCATCTACTGATAAATTACGTACCCAATTAATGCCAATTAATAAAAGATATCCACTAGAAGTCTTAATGAATGCATGTCATTTATATTATTCAATTACTAAACGTAGAATAACATTTGAATGGGCAATGATAGATGGAGTTAACGACACTGAAGAACAATCTCAAAAACTATGTAAATTGCTAAATAATATAGATTGTCACGTAAATGTCATACCCTTAAATCCAACTGATAATTATAATGGTAGTCATTCTACTAGAAACTTGATTAAACAATTTAAGTCACAATTAGAATCATCCGGTATTCCTTGTACAATAAGATTGCGACGTGGCATAGATATCCAAGCTGGATGTGGTCAATTAAAATCTAAACATATGAGGTAAAGTTTTGAAAATATTAAGTGTCATAGGTACAAGACCAGAAGCAGTAAAACTTTCTCCAGTAATTAAAGAACTTGTAAAAGAAAAAAATGTGCAGGTCAGCGTATTAGTTACAGCTCAACATCGAGAAATGTTAGACGAAGTACTCAACGTTTTCAACATTATTCCAAATTACGATTTTGATATCATGTCTCACAATCAATCACCTACTGATGTGTTTGCTCAAATACTCACTAAAATACAATCCGTTTTTGTTGAAACAAATCCTGATTGGTTGTTAATTCAAGGTGATACAACAACTGTGCTAGCTTCCACCATAGCTGCTACATATGCAAAAATTCCTGTTGCACATGTTGAAGCAGGACTTAGAACATATGATCATTTCAATCCATTTCCTGAAGAAATTAATAGAGTATTAACTGATCATGTATCTAGCATACACTTCGCACCTACTAAGACAGCACGTGATGCTCTATTAAAGGAAGGAATATCACATGAAACAATTCATGTCACAGGTAACACAGTAATTGATGCGTTAAATGAAATCATTCAGCACCCTGCTCCAGCACTTTTGAATACAATTGTAAATAATGTTCAGGATAATAAAAAAATCATACTTGTCACATCTCATCGACGAGAAAATTTTGGCCAACCATTCCAAAATATAATTCAAGCCTTAGTAGAACTTTCCCAATATGATGACACCCATATCATATATCCAGCTCATCCTAATCCTAACATTCAAAAACCACTAAGAGAAAAGGTATCTAACATTGACAACATAAGCATAATTGATCCATTAGACTATATTACTTTTACACACTTAATGAAATGTTCCTATCTCATACTAACCGATTCAGGAGGCATTCAAGAAGAAGCGCCTGGATTAGGCATACCCGTGCTAGTACTGAGAAAAATCACAGAACGAACCGAAGCAATTGATCAAGGAACTGCTCAAATAGTAGGTACTAACCCTAAAACAATTGTAGATACTACAAGAACATTAATTGAAAATCCATTAGCTTATGACAATATGATAAAAAATATCAACCCTTTTGGTGATGGAAATGCAGCAATAAGAATAGCAAAAATTCTAATACAACAACAAAAGAAGTAGTTTTTACTTATTTTATACGACTTGCATGAGCATTAGATATTTTATATACTGTCTTTACTTTTTTCAAAATAGAACACTAAAGAAGGAGGTTCTTTGCATGTCTCGATCACCAAATGAACATGGACAAGGATTAGTCGAATATGTACTAATATTAGTATTGGTAGCTGTTGTAGTAATTGTAATTTTGGCCCTACTAGGACCAGCAATAGGTGATCTTTTTACTAGCATGATGGAATCACTTAATGAATAATAATAAAAGTTGTGTATAGATTTATTAATTAACTCAAATTAACAACATATTTCTATGGTATTACCTACTGAATTAATGTAATACTGCCTCATAACTAAATAGCTACACATCAATGAAACACAAAATCACCGCTCTAGTAATGTTGGGGGAAAGTGGATCCAGCAAACCAGAACAACTTGTACATCAAGCTAGTCGTAAATCTGCTATACAAACAGTAGTTAAACTATCGAAAATCAAAGATATACAAGACATAATTGTAGCAGTTCCTTCAGCAGAAAAGCACAACTGGATTCAAGAAGATGAGTATCATCATATATCTCAATCAATAATCTGGGACATTGATTCACCAAATCACAGATATAATTTCGGTCACAGAATCAGTTCTATAGTACAAAAATATCAGATCAAGAAAATGTTATATTTAGGTGGAGGAAGTATGCCCCTTCTCCAAGATCAAACTCTAAGATCAATTATTAGTAAGCTAAGTCAATCCAGCATTAATTATGCTATTACAAACAATCTGCATTCCAGTGATTGGATCGGAATTAACAATGCTTTAATAATAACTGATCTAATAGATCAATTACCACGCGATAACATGTTTGCATGGTTACTAAAAAACGAATATGATTTCACCATCGAATCATTAAAACCATCTACAGAAACCCTGTTAGATATCGATACACCTAATGATCTATTGGCACTTAGATGGCACCCAAATACAGAAGAAACTTTGCGATCTTTTTTAATCAACAAATTACCAACTCAAGCACAGAACAAATGGTTAAATGCTGCAAACATCATGAGTAAACCAGGTAGTCGTGTAACACTCATTGGAAGAGTTTCACCACAAGTATGTCAAATGTTACAAGCTAAGTTACAAGTATGGACACGAATTTTCTCTGAAGAAAGAGGAATGACTGCTCGAAAGAATAATAGGATCGACAAAATCCAATCCATCATTGGTAACTTTGTAGATCTCAATGGAGCTGATCTTTTCTTTCAAAACCTAGATCAAATGATAGATGTTGGATATATGGATACAAGAGTTTATTTAGCACAACAAAACAAATATCCAACAAGATCTGAACGATTTGCATCAGATTTATACCAAACAAAAAATATAAAACATCAAGCACTTAAAAAACTAGTTGTAGCATCATTGAAATGCAATGCACCAATCATTCTAGGTGGTCACGGATCAGTTTCAGGTGGTCTTTATTCCTTAATAGATTGTATAAAACAACAATCATCTCAAGAAACAAATATACTCTGATTTACTTATATAGAGCAGCTAACTGTCTATATACTACATATCGAGAATATGCCATTAAAATACTCAACAATAATCCATGATATCCTGATTTCCATCCTGAAAGCATAAAAAAACGCCAACAAAAATGTCTTAATGGTTCAACAAAATAATTATGGAATCGTGGTTTGATATTTTGTAGTTTCATAGCATTTGCCTCATAATTAGCATAATATACCTGTTTTTCAATAAATTCAGATACATCAGAATAATTATTATGAGTAATAGGATAATTTAACTTCCCAATTGATCCTTCTATTTCTAACACTTCATGTACAGGTCGATTTTCAGAATAATGACCTAATTTCCTTCTAAATAACCGTAATTGATAATCAGGAAACCAACCAGCATGCAAAATTAACTTACCAAAAATGTAATTATGTCTCGGTATCAACCATCCTACTTCCGACCTGTCCTCTATAACACTTAAAATTGAACTTCCTAATTCACTACTAACTATTTCATCCGCATCAACAAATAAAACCCAATCAGATTCTGTCGCACATAATGCTGCATTACGCTGTGAAGCATAATTGTCAAATTGCCTATGTATCAACCTAGCTCCATATTCCACAGCAATTTCACATGTTCGATCAGTACTACCAGAATCAACAACAACCTTATCATCAGCCCACAACAAAGAACTTAAACAAAGCGGTAATACATCTTCTTCATTAAGGGTCAGAACGATAACTGTAAGTAATTTTTTACTATGCATTTTAACTATTTAATAGATAATCCAAGATTTTGTCATATCAAGTATACTCGAGGAGTATGCAAAACAAAATACATATCAATAACTGGATAAGATTTGTAATACTTGGTGGATTTTGCTGGGGAACTTCATATTACTGGATTAAAATTGCAATTCGTGAAATTAGTCCACTGACATTAGTAACATTACGAGTAGCAATAGCTGCAATTTTCTGTTGGATATGGGTAATTATTAGTAAAATCGATGTAAGATTACCTAATAGAATAATATTTAATATTAGTATTATAGCAATATTTAATACTGTGATACCTTTTACACTAATTTCGTGGGGTGAAACACAGATTGATTCAGGACTTACTGGCCTTTTGACAGCATCTGTTCCTCTGTTTACAGTGATAATAGCTCATATATTTGTAAAAGACGACAAAATCACTGCATTAAAACTTACGGGTTTGCTAATAGGATTTGTAGGAATTTTGTTATTGTTTACACAAGATTTCAATTTTACAAACATTAAAAATAGTACTCAAGGACAACTTGCAGTAATAATTGCAACATTTTGTTATTCTATTAGTTCAATTTTCAATCGACTCAAACTGAAACATATAGATCCTATGTTAGTTGCCACTATAGCTCTATCTATAAGCACAATTATCCTATTAATCTCAACTTTTATAATTGAATCTCCAATCTTATTTCCAAGAACATTGTCAACTTGGACATCTATTTTGTGGTTAGGTATTATTGGAACAAGTATTGCATATCCATTGATGTTTAGATTGATTCATGAATGGGGTCCAACTAGAGCAACTCTCGTGACATATATAATACCTATTACTGCTATTGCACTGGGTACTATAGCTTTAGATGAAATATTGACCTGGAGGATGATTGCTGGTGGAATACTCATATTATTCGGTGTTGGAATTGTAAATTTTCATTCCTGGCAATACATGCTAAAAAACAATAATAACTAAATTGATTGATAATTACTGATGTGATCCTTTATCACTTGTTGACCCACAACAATCAACAAGGTAAACTAGAGATTCAAGATACTAAGGAAGATAACATGAAACATGCAGTTAGCGTTAGTATAGGTTCTTCTACTAGAGACAAAAAAATTGAAATCAAATTATTGGATGAATCTATCATTATTGAACGTATAGGAACAGATGGTGACATGCTTAAAGCAGCAAACATCTTTAAAGAACTTGATGGCAAAGTAGATGCTTTTGGAGTTGGAGGTGCTGATTTAGGAATACAAGTAGATGAAAAGTACTATCCACTCTATTCAGTACTACCTATGATAAAGCATATTCATAAAACACCCTTCGTAGATGGACTTGGATTAAAAAGTACTTTAGAACATAGAACAGCTCAATTTCTAGAGCATAAGTTAAGCGACAAAATACAATCACGTAGAGTTCTTTTTACAGCTGGATCTGACCGTTGGGGTATGTCCATGGGTTTTATAGACCTAAATTATGAATGTGTATTTGGAGATCTCATGTTTGCTTTAGATTTACCTATACCCATCAAATCAGCATCCGGACTTAAACGTATCGCATCATTAATTATGCCAATAGTAGGTAGAATGCCATTTTCTATATTGTATCCTACAGGAGAAAAACAAAATATCATCAAGCCAAAACATACAAAATGGTATCGTTGGGCCGATATCTTGGCCGGAGACTGTCACCTGATAAAAAGATCGATGCCAGACGACTTATCACAGAAAATTGTTGTTACTAATACTACAACTAAAGATGATGTCAACAAATTTCAAAACAGAGGTATTAGATATCTAGTCACAACAACTCCTATACTTGACGGAAGATCATTTGGTACAAACATGATGGAAGCTGCTCTTGTTGCAATAGCTAACAAAAACAGAAAACTAAATACCAAAGAATTAAATGCTCTGATTAGTCAAATAGGTTTTGAACCTAATATCATAAAATTAAACTAATAATACAGAATCTCGATTATGAAAATGGACGCAATTATTGGAGCTGGTGGACAAATTAAACAAGATGATCCTTTAACAGAATTGATGGATATAGGCATATCTAAAGCCTTACTGCCTATAGCTGGAAAACCTATGATTCAATGGACATTGGATGCTGTATCTAAAACAGACCAAATAGACAATGTAATAATTATTGGACTCAATAAATCACATAATCTTTCATGTGAAAATAAAACAATATATTATCTAGAAAACCAGGATAGCATCTTTGAGAATGCGCGTGCAGGTTGTAAATTAGCTCTAAAATTAAAACCAACTGCTGATAAAGTATTGTGGATTAGTGCTGATTTACCACTTATTGAAAGCAAAATGTTAGACTGGTTTATCACAACTGTCAAAGATACCAACCACGAACTGTACTACCAAATAATTGATCAGTCAGTAATGGAACAAAAATTTCCACAATCAAAAAGAACTTATACTACACTAAAAAACAGAACAGTGTGTGGTGGAGATGTTAGTGCAGTGAACCCCAACATTGCTTCAAATATACATCCTGCTTTCAAACGTATTAGTGAGGCAAGAAAGAGTGTGATCAAGCAGGCAAGTTTAATAGGACTATGGCCTTTAATCCTAATGTTAACAAAACAAATGAACACTACAAGAGCTGAAAAACTTATCCAAAATCGTCTAGGTCTTGATGGAATCTTTGTGGACACACCTTATGCAGAAATGGGTATGGATGTAGACAAACCAGAACAATATCAAATTGCACAAAAATTATTACAGATTAGATAAATGACTTTATTTACATATATTCAAAACTTAGATGTCAGTTTTACAAAAAAACTGTGTGTAGTTGATAGACCTGGAAAGTTACGAGCAATTTCAAAAATTCTTGCCCATTCTGGAGATAGTTGGTATTGGGGTATAGGACTATTATGTATTTGGTTATGGGGTAATTCTTCATGGAAAGAATGGGCTTTGTTATTACTATCATCAATTATAGTCACAGCAACTATTGTATTAATTCTAAAGTTTACAATCAGACGCAAAAGACCATCAGGAACTTGGGGGAAAATATATCGACAGACTGATCCACATTCATTTCCATCAGGACACGCAGCTAGAGCAGGAGTATTAATTGGAATAACTTATTGGATAGGTCCTGATTGGATCAAAATGATAATGTTAGTATATTCACCATTAATGGCTATTGCTCGCATATCAATGGGGGTCCACTATTTATCCGATGTAATTGCTGGATTTCTTTTAGGAATGCTAATTTCACCAGCAATTATTGTACTTTCAGCCAATTTAGATTGGATAAAATACCTACCATTTTAATATAACAAAATAAAGAAAATACTCACAATGTAACACGGCGCAACAAATCCAAACCTAGACTTGCAGCCCATTCACCTGCATATGCAACATGACCACCATAACTTCGCATTGTTGTTTGTCTAGATTCATCACTGGATTTCCAAAGCTGTACACCAATTTTTATCTTTTCATAGGTCACATTAAGAACAGAAGCAATCACAAAATCATTTTTGTTGTAGACACGAGAATATTCTATCATTTGTTCTAAAGTACCTTCAATGTCATTTTCTTGCATAAAATTATTACCTAACAAAAAACCTGTATCAAAAATTCCCATACATTTGTCTGCTTCAGCAAAACTTTTTATTAATTGACCAGTACTCCCACACTCTACTACCGAAACTGTATGATCGACTCGTTTTAATTGATTTAATACAACTGAAGCTAGACTCTGACCGTCAACACCAAACACAAAGTCACCCAAATTTGAACGTACATCCTTCTCTACATCATCAATCAATCTATCTACCTCTTCTTCAGAAGAACCAGTTGCAGTAATTCTAATATCAACTTGACCCTGATGAGCATTAAGTCCAACTACTGGATTAGTCAACGACTCAAGATGACCAATATTTGCATCAATTACACTTTCTCCTGCTCCAACTGTATGTATTACTCTTTTCTTAATAATATGAATATTTGCATAATATTTCTTTAAATACGGAACAATTTCATTTTTGAGTAAATACTTCATTTCCCTAGGTACGCCTGGTAAACATATGATACATTTGTCCTTATGTTCAACAATAAATATAGGAGCAGTACCAACAGGATTTTCAATAGAAATAGCATCTTGAGGAATATAAGCTTGTTGAAGATTATTATCACTCATTTTTCTATCCCATTTCTTAAATCGTTCGCTAATCTGTTCTAATAATTCCTCTTTAAACACTAATGAACGACTAACAGCATTGGCTACTGCTAACCTAGTCTTATCATCGACTGTTGGTCCCAAACCACCAGTAGTCAAAACAACATCGGATCTAGCCAATGCTAAACTTATAGCTGCAGAAATTTTATTTTCATCATCCCCAACAGCAGCTATATTTCCTGTAGAAATACCAATATCAGAAAAAACTCTGGATATATAGGCACTATTAGTATCTACAATATAACCTGACAAAAGCTCACTGCCAATTGCAATAATTTCTGCAGTAGGGTTATTAACCATGCGTCACCAATACCTTCAATTATTACTTGAATAAATTATCAAAATGTATATCAACTCAATCTAAAATACTTATACAAACCAAAATCATGAATACACGCCGTAAGTATATAATATTTGTTGAGACAATAACACTTGTGAATCACTACGACTCAGCATTATCATCAGCCATCCATATCTTTTCAGCTTTATCTATAAATAAAACGCCATCTAAATGATCATATTCATGTTGAATGACACGTGCCATCCATCCAAATGTCTGTAGTTTACGTTTTTGACCAAATCTGTCGAGATATTTGACCACAATATTTGAAGATCGTGCAACATCACCCAAATATCCTGGTATTGACAAGCATCCTTCTGTTTTGATTACAGTTTCTTGAGACATTTTTGTGATTCTCGGATTAATCATCACATGCATACGACCTATACCTGGAGCAATATCTCTAATATTGTCATCAACCTCTTCAGGTTCTTCATCTACATAAGCAACAAAAAATCGAAATCCATATCCTACCTGAGGTGCAGCCAAACCAACTCCTGAAGCATCAAGCATCGTCTCTATCATATCATCTATCATATCTTGTAACTGATCATCAAAAGACATAACATTTTTTGATTTTTTACGTAATATTGGATTGTTTGGATTAATAATTGTTAACAAAGACATAAAATTCTAGTTACATGTGAAAATTTTCAAAAATTTTCAATAAAACATTATTATTTGATCAAAACTACACCTAGCTCATGTACTGATTGTAACATCAACATTATGTTTACATTTAAAATACATATAACTTTATTTCAACAATAGCAATGTCAATAAAATATATAGAATTGGCATCACACTTGCTACCTATAGCTAATAATATTCACAACAATATACATTAAAGCATATTATATATGACAAAAAATCAAAAACTTGATGTCTTAGGAGTCCTATTATCATTCAGTGGACTATTGCTATTACTTGCATTATTTTCACCCAACAATAGTCCAATAGTAAATACAATAGTGTCTTACCTATATCTCATTTTTGGAATTGGCAGATATATTGTTGCTGCTAGTTTAACAATTATTGGTATGCTCATTATATTACGACACTTCACTGAAAATCTACCTGAGATAGAACCTGAACAATTCGTTGGAATATTGTTACTTTTTATTGCCATTATTACAACTTTAAGTGTACTAATCAATTCAACAATTGGTGGAATGCTTGGTAGTTATATTGCTAATACAATGATGAGAGGTTTGGGAACAATTGGAACAATTATCGCTTTAATTGCATGGATTGCAATAGGAGCTATTTTCGCATTCAAAACATCTGTAGAAACGATTATCAACCTTTTCACATCATTATCCATAGAACCACAATACATACCAAAATTTGCAAGAACTAAAAACAATAAGGTTAAGAATAGTTCAAAACAAGATACCAAAAAAGATGAAATAAGTATAGATCATATGCAATCTATACAAAGCAAAGATACAGATCAATCTCATACAGAGGATCTTCATAACGAAATTGACGAACAACTTTTACAAACTAATTCTAATGTTAACAACGAATCTCAAAAATGGGTATTACCAAAAACAGCATCTATCTTAGCATTAGGAACTGAATTAACGGCAGATGATGAGTACGACAGAGAAAGAGCACAAATAATTGAAGAGACTCTACTATCATTTGGTGCACCTGGAAGAGTAATTGAAATCAATCGTGGTCCAACAATCACACAGTTTGGAGTAGAACCTGATTTCGTCTCAAATAGATCTGGTAAACGTACAAAAGTGAAAGTCAACAAAATATCTGCACTAGCAGATGATCTAGCTCTGGCCTTAGCAGCAGCTTCCATCAGAATTGAAGCGCCAGTTCCAGGAAAAGGTTACATTGGTATGGAGGTTCCTAACTCAACTAGTTCACAAGTAGCCCTCCGTGATCTAATAGAGTCAAAAGCATACAAATCGATTAAATCTCCACTTGCATTATGTTTAGGACAAGATGTTTCCGGAGCACCAATATGTGCAGATTTGAGATCTATGCCTCATCTATTAATTGCAGGTACTACAGGATCTGGTAAAAGTGTTTGTGTAAATGGAATTATAGCAACATTACTACTAAACAATAGCCCAGATACTCTAAAGATGCTCATGATCGATCCTAAACGTGTTGAGCTAACAACATATCGCCACATACCTCATCTATTAGTACCCGTTATAGTTGATGTAAATAAAGTGGTTTCTAGTCTTCAATGGATTTCAAGGGAAATGGACAATCGTTATAGCAAATTTTCCAATATTGGAGCACGTAACATCGAGGACTTTAATAAGAAAGCATTCAAACATGATGAAGAAAAACTACCATATATAGTCGTAATAGTAGATGAATTGGCTGACTTAATGATGGCATCTGCTGAAGATACAGAACAAATAATTACACGTTTAGCACAAATGGCCAGAGCCACGGGAATTCATCTAATCATCTCCACTCAAAGACCTTCTTCCGACGTTGTTACAGGACTTATTAAAGCTAATTTCCCTGCTAGGATTGCATTTGCAGTAGCATCATTAATTGACAGCCGAGTAATTCTAGATCATCCTGGAGCAGAGAGACTTCTAGGACGCGGAGACATGTTGTTTCAAGCACCAGATGCAGCTCAACCTTTACGCATGCAAGGAACATACGTATCAGACACAGAATTACGCAAACTGGTACGACACTGGAGAGATCTAAATAAAAATAGCATCAATACAACAAATGAACAGATATCGGAAAAAGATGAAAACAATTCAGATGATGATACACATGAAAATCAAGAAGCACAAAATCTGAGTGAGGAAATTGAAAATTTAGCTAAAGTTGAAGAACGCGATGAGTTGTATGACAAAGCAATCATGATTATACAACAACAAGATCGTGCATCTATTTCTATGCTACAGCGTCACTTACGCATAGGATATACTAGAGCTGCAAAATTGATAGATGATCTAGAAGAAAATGGGATAATTGGGCCTGCCAAATCAGGTGCAAAACAAAGAGATGTCTTATTTAAATCATCTGATTCAACAGATTTATCTGATAGATTTGATGAAACAATAGAACCAATTTCAGATAACAAAAACCCATAAATATTACTTTATAGTGTAATTTACAAAGTAATCACATGATCGGGCATGTTGCCTGAAAGAGCACTATATAAATCAGGAAAACATCCTACTCCCACCCCATCAACTACATCAAGAGGAACACATCTATCAGAATCTGAAACATCTGGAGCACTCCATTTGGGAGTTCCTTGTGCTAAGTTTCTAAACAATGCACACATATCACACATCATTAGCAATATATTTTTTTCTGCAGCAATTTTTGAAAGTCTCTCTCCAATAGGATCACCTTTCCGTAAAACATAAGTATTGTCATCAAAAAAAAACATTCCAACAACTGTGACTACATGCGTATCAGCTTCTAATTGAGGCAAAATCATTTGCCCTAATTTATATGCTGAAGCATGTGGACTATTAAATACATAAGCAATCTTCACTAGTTACCTCTATATCTTTTTATTATTAATATATATTTAATTTTATAATTCAATTTGATTCATTGCAATAATAATTAGGATGATTAAGATTTGCTATTGTGACAATGTAATACAACTGATCGCAATGACATCTTGATACAAAAACAATTTTATTATATAGTCTGTTAGTATATCAACACAAAATATATTGCTTCAAAGCAAAATTATAGGTGAGAGCAATCTAATGAGACGAGTAGTAGTTACTGGTATAGGTGCAATAAGCCCAATTGGATTAACGGCACAAGAGAGTTGGAAAAATTGTACCAATGGAATTAGTGGAGTAGCACCAATCACTTTATTTGATTCTAGTGATTTTTTAGTACAAATTGCATGTGAAGTTAAAGATTTTGATCCCAAAAAATATATGAGTCCTGCTCATGCGAGACGACGTGATCGATGTCAGCAACTAGCTGTTGCTGCAGGAAAACAAGCTCTCGAAGATTCTGGTCTAGAAGTTCATGAAGAAAATGCAGATAGAATAGGAGTCATCATCAGCAGTTCTATAGGAGGAATATCATCATTAGATGATTCTGTACGTCATATGGTAAGTCATGGGCCTCGAAGAGTGAGTCCTTTAACTATACCAATGTTAATGCCTAATGGACCAAGTGGACTAGTAGCTATTGAAATTGGTGCAAATGGACCTGCATTATCAGTTGCATCAGCATGTGCATCCAGTTCAGACGGCATTGGAATGGCATGGCAACAAATACGTAATGGACTTTGTGATGCAGTACTTGCTGGAGGTTCTGAGGCCACAATATGTAAAATAGGTATTGCATCATTTGATCGTTTAGGAGCAATGAGTAGAAGAAATGATGATTATTCAATGACTCCCCAACCATTTGATAAAAACAGGGACGGACTAGTAATGGGTGAAGGATCATGTGTACTAGTATTAGAAGAATATAACCATGCTAAAAAACGTGGTGCAAAAATACTAGCGGAACTAGCAGGATACGGAGTAACTGCTGATGCATTTCATATAACTGCACCGCATAATGAAGGTAAAGGTGGTGCTAAAGCTATGATACAAGCAATGTCTATAGCAAAAGTAAATGAGTCATCAATAGACTATATCAATGCACACGGAACGGCAACACCTTTAAATGATGTTTCAGAAACACATGCAATTAAATCTGTGTTTGCGGATAGAGCTTATAAGATCCCCATCTCTTCTACCAAGTCAATGACAGGACATATGATGGGTTCAACTGGATCATTGGAGGCTTGTTTCTGTGTCAAAGCAATTGAATCACAAATATGTCCACCAACAATACACTATGAAACACCTGATCCTGATTGTGATTTAGATTATGTACCCAATACTGCACGTGACACTAACATTAATATTGCCATTAGTAACTCATTTGGATTTGGAGGACATAATTCTGTACTCTTATTCAAAAAAATTACATGAATAATCTGCATATTTTTCAAAATCGCATTGGATATACATTTAGGGACCCTACACTACTGATTCAAGCTTTAACTCATAGTTCCAGTATAAATGAAAATAACGAATTAAATACTGACAATGAACGTCTTGAATTTTTAGGTGATGCAGTATTAAATTTCATAGCAGCAACTATTTTATTTGATACATTCAAAGAATTTGACGTAGGGGAACTCACAAAATTGCGATGGGCTTTAGTATGTAATGAACAATTATCAAGTCTATCACGTAAATATGGTATTGGAGAAGAACTATTACTAGGAAAAGGTGAAGAAGGATCAGGTGGTCGTGACCGAGAAGGACTTTTATCTGATGCCTTTGAAGCATTAATTGGAGCAATTTTTCTAGATTCAGATTTACAAACAGTTCGAATGTTTCTTGAACCACTTCTATTAAAACAAGCACAAGAATCTCTTGAAAACCGTGATCACATTGATAACAAGAGTAAATTACAAGAATATGCGCAAAAAAACCTAGGATATACTCCTGTTTATCTCACCGTAACTGAGAGTGGCCCTGATCACAATAAAGAGTTTACTGTACAGGTTAAAATTGGCAAACAAAACTTTGGAATAGGTAAAGGACCTAGCAAAAGATTGGCTGAACAAGCTGCAGCTCAAATAACTATACAAAATATTGACAACTTAGATCAATATAGCAATGAGTAAATCTAAAAGAATACTTATTACCGGTTCTACAGGTCATCTAGGAAATAGACTAGCTGAACTTGCTACGGAATGGGATCTGATTTGCTGTTGGCACCATAAACAGCCTAATCCCGCAATTTCAGGCACACATGTACAATTAGACTTATGTAACAAAACAGATGTACACCAAACAATAAGTTACTTTAAACCTAATGTTATTATTCACACTGCTTGCTCAAATAGATCCGAACAATCAATTGTTCCTGCAAGCTTGAACATTGCAAAAGCAGCTTCTCAAAATAGTGCTAGGATCATTCATCTATCGACCGATATGGTCTTAGATGGAAAGAGTGCACCATATATCGATGATGCACCACAGAATCCGATTATGAGCTATGGAAAAGTGAAAGCTATAGCAGAGAACAATATCAGTCAAAATTGTACAAACTATGCTATAGTAAGAACTTCATTGATATATGGCATGAACCCTATAGATCACCAAACTAAATGGATGATTAACAACATAAAATCAGGCAAGAGAACCGTACTTTTTACTGATGAAATTCGATGTCCAATCTGGATTGACACATTATCATATTGCCTACTTGAATTAGCTAATATGTCCTCAATCGGTTTCCTAAATGTTGCTGGACCCAAACCTATGAATAGATGGGAGATAGGAACCAAATTACTAAAACTACTTAATCTTGAAAACAATAAATTAGTCATTCCTGGATTGCAATCTGAAAGTAATTTAACAAGACCAAAAGATCTAACGCTTATCATTAAGAAAGCGCAAGGTTTGTTAAAAACACCTTTACTAGATCTTGATGATGCCTTACTACAAATAAGGCAAAATATATAGACATTAGCATTGTTGACTAAATACAATGAGCATGTACAATTTAAGTATAAAGGGGCAGTGGCGGAATTGGCATACGCAGCGGACTTAAAATCCGCCAGGCTAAAACCTATGTGGGTTCGAGTCCCACCTGCCCCATTTATCTGTCAAACTATCCTATATGCTATCTTTTTCCTTATTGGCATTTTCAATTAGTCCTAATGCTGTCTTTCTAACTGATTTGCCTTTGCTACCTAACATAGCAATTATTTCTTCAATTCGTGATTCAGAATCTAATGATTCAACAACAGTATAGGTTCGATCATCACTCATTTGTTTTGTTACTCTATAGTGTGCATCCCCATAACTTGCTATAGAAGGCAAATGAGTAATACAAACAACTTGATGTGATACACCTAATTCCCATAGATTTTTCCCAATTACAGAACCTATACGACCACCTATTCCTTGATCAATTTCATCAAACACAAGAATTGGACGGCGATCCGCCTCCGCTAGAATACCTCGCAAAGCCAACATTAATCGAGATGTCTCACCACCAGAAGCAATTTTTGATATCGGCTTTAAACTTTCTCCTTTATTAGGTGAAATTAAGAATTCAACTGTATCTAAGCCATTTTCATAAATTTTAACTGTTCTATTGTCAATAGTTACACCAGAGATATCATCATCAGTATGGTCAATGCGAATAAAAAACTCAGTACCATCCATTCTTAATTCCGACATACGTTCCATTACATTGGATGCTAAACTATCAGCAGTTAGTTTTCTCTTTTTAGTAATTTCAATACCCAAATTTTCTATCTTACCCAATAACATCTTCTCTTGGTTTTCTAGTTCTTTAATACTATCAGCATTGCTAGCAATATTTTCTAGTTTCAATTCAATATCCAAACCATATTGAATAACTTCATCAATATTCGAACCATATTTACCAATTAAATCTGAAATTAATTCCAACCTTTCTTCCACTTCAACAAAACGTTCCGGATCAAATTCAATATTATCTTTATAATTAAACAGATCTGACGCAACATCTTGGCATTGATCAAACAAACTGTCTATTTGACTCTTTATAGGTTGAAAATTTGCATCAATCTGTATCAAACGTTCACAAATCTCTGACATCATACCTATCTGATCTACTGCTGACATCCCTCTTGCTTGAGAATCACTTTCAATACCAATTTCAAGAAGTTGATTGCTAAACTTAATCAATTTTTCGATATTAGATAACTTCAGTCTTTCAGCTTTAAGAGATATATCTTCACCGACTGTAAGATTTGCTTCAGAAATCTCACCAAGTTGAAATTTCAAAAGTTCTAATTTTTCCTTGTTGTTTGCTTGTTCCTCTCGAACATGTACGAGCATTTTTCGCACAGACTTTAATTCACTAACTATCTCTCCAAATCTCCTGCAATCTTGATCCAATCCTCCAAATCTATCTAATAAGGGTAAATGTTCACTAACTTTAAGTAAAGACAAATGTTCAGATTGACTATGTAAATCTACTAACAAATCACCTAAATCACGTAACATTGACAGATTCACACTCCGACCATTAACACGAGATATATTCCTACCATTTCTACGTAATTCTCTACTTAATATCAATGTCTCTATATTATCAATATTTTCCAAATCATCTTGTGATAGAAAATCATTAATGTCATTCTCTACAGAACTGTCAATTTGAAACACACCTTCTATTATTGCATAATCACTATCTGATCTAATCATTACATTATCTGCGCGACCACCTAACATCAGAGTAATAGCGTCAACTAAAATAGATTTACCTGCACCTGTTTCCCCAGTGATAATATTTAATCCAGGTGCCAACTTAAGATTCATAGCATCAATGATAGCTAGATTGGTAATATTGATCTCACTTAACATAAATACTAAATATTAATACCTTTTAAATTCCTATAAACTATGTTTGCAGAAATAATCACAAATATCAACCCCCACAAATCCCAAACAACTATACTGGCCAAACCCATAAAACCAACAGCAACAAAGCTGAGATTTTTGCCTCTTCTACGCTTGATAGATCTACTAATAATATCCGACATTATTCTTCCAAATACAGGAGCAACGAATAACATTAACCAACCTACTCCTTTCATAATCCACATTGCAAAAATTGTCAAAACAAATGATAAAAGTCCAACTATAAAATAATCGTACCAAAAAACTGTTTCGAAAATGGATTGTTGACTCATAATACACAAATGACATCTATATCCTACTGGAGTTTTATTTGCACATTCTGAACAAATAAGATCATTACATCTGTTGCATCTCAAATTGGTTGCACGTCTAGAATGCTTGACACAATATTGCAAAGAAGTGTCGGACTCACCAACAGATGGGTTGATGACGTTATTTGATATAGGATCAGTCATCCAATACCACGTTTTTTAATTGACATACGATCATTCAAATCCCTATAAAAATAATCTTCATCTTGAAATCTTACAAAATTACAGTTGTTTTTACTAGCACATACAACAACATTATCTCCATCTTCCACAGAAATCTGGAATTGTCCATCTATGCTCAGTATTGCACTATGACTTGTACTCACCTTAATTTTCACAGTACATCCCTCTGCTAGTACTACTGAAGTACCCATACTCAGATGAGGAGATATAGGAGTAACAACAATATTACGTAGGACCGGTGGCAATATTGGACCACCAGCAGCTAGAGAATATGCTGTAGATCCAGTAGGAGTTGCTACTATTACACCGTCAGCCACATACTGAGCAAGTACAGAATCATCTACTCTTGTCTCCAGATGCACTGGCCGTGCCATTTTACCTCTAGTAACTACAATCTCATTAAGAGCATCCTGCTTAGTCAATAAGTCTCCATTCCTATATAACTCTCCTTGAATTAACATTCGTGGTTCTAACTCATAGTCTCGAGACATAACCTTGATCATTGACTCTTGCCATTCATCATTCCTGACTTGAGGTAAAAAACCAACTTGACCTAGATTTATACCCAAAACAGGACAATCAATTAATGACGCTACTCTACCTACACGAAGCATAGTACCATCTCCCCCAACAGCAATGAGTAAATCAGCAGATTGATTCAAATCTTCGTCTAGTTCAGATATCAACAAACATTCGGAATGCAAACCTGAATGTTGATTAATCCAGTCATTAATTTCAACAGCAATCTGATTAGAACGCAGTACTTGTGGATTGTAAAATACAAGGTATCTAGACAATTTATTATTCATAATATCAGCCAGTCAAACTATCTCCACATTTCTCCAAAAAGCTGCACGACAGGCATCTCTTTGAATTATTATGAGAACGTCGCAATTGTACAGCAAGCATATTATTACGCATATCTTGTACTGTATCAACTAAACATCTCTCAAGACCCTTACTATAATGCACCTTATAAATACCATTCAAATACTTGATTATGCCATAATTTGGTCTTACGCCATACTTTTCTTCAATTAGATGACAATAAGCTGCAACTTGCATCTTATGTGAAAAATATGCTCCTGATGAAGGTCTATAGCTAGATTTCAACTCGACAGGAAAATACATTCCTCCATCTAACAACACATAATCTGGTTTACCAACAATTTCCAACTTTTTGGAAAAAAAAGGACTAGTTCTATCACCTTGAGCATGAGAATCAGAATATACTATCTTACCTTTAGGTACACCCAAATCATCTATAACGCGTCTACCATTCCAAACCAGAACAATACCCAGTACAATCAATATACACAAAGTAAATTCAATAACTTTAATGACCTCAATACTATAAAATCATACAATCCATTAATTAAAGAAAAATTCAAATCCAACTAAAAACATTAGCACCCCAATTGATGTTATAACACAAAAAAAACCGACATATTGCATCTTAATTGCCACTTTAGTTTTACGAAATTTTTTTGAATGAATTGTATTTCCTTCTACAAAGTCATTCAATCTAGTAAGATCAACACTAGTTATATTAGATCTATTCAACCACCAAGCTCGTTTACAATATACATATTCAGCTATTTCAGATGCTTCCACAATAGTTTTCAACTTTACGATTTTCCCTGTAATTTACCAATTCGTTCCAAAACTTTTTCTAATCGTTGATGTCTAATACTCATTGTCAGATCTCCTCTAGTGCGCTCACGAACACTACGCAATATGTCAGTATTTCTTCGCAAACCAGCTGTAATTGCATCAGGAAAATCCATCGTAATCAAAAGATTGTATATCTCATCCAAGGCTCCCAATAGCCTTTCAGCCTCATCCAAATGATCCGTCCTAATAATATCAAGGATGGTACGTCTTAATTCTGTCGCAGCCTCAGACAAACCCTTTAAGTAAGTAGCTGGTTCAACCTGTAAATCAATATGACTAGGAATATCTAATCTATAAACAATTGAATATAGTACGTTTACTTCAACAAACTCTTTTAATGCATCCTGTGTATAACCAGCAAAATACAAATCTGTATTACGGCCTGCACACTGTCGCAAATCTGCAGCACAACTAGTAGACTCTTCAAGCAACAAGGTTATCTCGTCCAAATTGTTCCTATGAATAGCACGAATTGTATTAGCACATAAACGTATGAGTTGACGTGATCTAGTCAAAACATCATCGCGAATTCTAGTTTTATCAGACAACGACTCACGGATTTGATC
>DBHI01000139.1:0-277 GCA_002296125.1 Anaerolineales bacterium UBA832
TAGAAAGTTAATTGGTTTATAATGGGGTTTTATTGAGACATTATGGCGACCGTTGACCAAGAACTACTCTTTGCCATTAGAGGAATTGAAGTTCTCTTAGAATCTGGTGTTGGTGTTGCAGAAGCAATGAAACATGTTGCAGATGAAGACTACGGAGATTTAAGTGGAATATTCAAGCAAATATTTAGAGATACTGAGGGCGGAAAAAATTTCAGTGATGCAATCAGAACTCAAATGAGAAGTACTGATTCTTCTGGATTAAGAAAAGTTCTTTCTA
>DBHI01000139.1:585-1223 GCA_002296125.1 Anaerolineales bacterium UBA832
CTGGATTAAGAAAAGTTCTTTCTAGCTTAATTATGTCTATTGAAGAAGATACTAATGTCATTGATAGGCTAAGATCCATAGCCGATAAAGAGGCTAAAGAAAGGAGAGTAAATCTAGATAATTTTATTGAAGGATTATCGTCTACCTCTGAACAATTTATTATTGTTTCTATACTAATACCAATTATTGTTGTAATTGGAGCTGTTGTTAATGGATTAGTAGAATCTGCTAAATCAGCTGGAGGAGGATTCTTAGGAAATACTCCAACAATGCCTGATGTTTGTGTACCTGCTTTATTCATTACAGCAACTATAATTATAGCTGGGATGATTGTACAAACCAAAGCAAAGGAGCCAGGAGTATGAGTTTGTTAGACGATTTAGTTAGTGGCGATGGACTATCATCAATTCACGGAATTATTTGGCTAGCATTAGGTGTATGGGCTCTTGTTGGTACACTTTTCTATATTCCTGCAAAAAGGAAACAAGATAAAATCACTGAATTGGAGGCTGTATGGCCAGACGTTTTAGCTGATTTAGCTGAAGAATTACGTGCAGGTATGGGTGTAGAATCTGCATTAGACGCTATTGCTTCTGGAAGAAATGACCAAATGGGACTAAGGCTTCGTGAAGCTGTAA
>DBHI01000139.1:1604-2127 GCA_002296125.1 Anaerolineales bacterium UBA832
CCAATGATTATTAGAATTGTAAGTATTTTGAATGTAGCACTTGGCTCCTCTGGAAGTTTTGCAACTACACTTGAAAATATTTCTGAAGAATTCTGGGAAATTTATATGCTCAGAAAAGAAAGAATTACAAAAACCCAAGGCACTGCAAACTTCATTCTATGGGGTGGTGCAATGATCTGTCCAGTATTGCTAGGATTAATTGTAGCAGTATTTGGAAGTGGGAAGGCAGGTTCATTTGAACTCAACGTCGATTTGAGCTTATTGAACCAATCATTATTTTTCTATATGATGGTGTTAGGAGCTGGAGGTGTGTGGATGCAATCTGTAATTTTGCAAACTACTCAAACTGCTATCTGGAGAATGCCTATGTACATGTTCATAGCTACTACTACACTATTATTAGCACTAAAAATCTCAATCGTATAAATATGCAACAAGGACGAATAATTGAACAATACCCGACAGCCAACATCGTCGAAAGACCTGATGCTGAGCGACCTCTATACCAGGTAACTAAAGCCGT
>DBHI01000139.1:2478-2828 GCA_002296125.1 Anaerolineales bacterium UBA832
AGTTATGGAGCTTTGAAACCATTACTAGATGATGATAATCTTGAAGAAATCATGTATAATCATCCAGATAAGGCCGTAATGGTTGCACATAGAAAACATGGTATGTGTGTAACAAACGTAAAATTGACTAGTGAAGAAGCTACATCGATTATACAAAAAGTTGGAAAATATGTTGGAAGAAAAGTCGGACCTGGAAATTTATTATTGGATGGAAGATTACCTGATGGAAGTCGTGTAAACGCAACAATTCCTCCTGTTTCTCCAAATGGTCCAACAATGACTATCAGAAAACAGATGAATGATCCGTTAACTGTTGTAAATTTAATGAAATTTGGAACTATGTCTCCAAG
>DBHI01000031.1 GCA_002296125.1 Anaerolineales bacterium UBA832
TGTATAGTCATTTTTTTGCGTATATTCGGATACTATGATAACCTTCACGCATAATATTCTGCTTGATGAGGAATTCTTATGGATGAAATAATTGCTAGTCGTGTAGTAGAAATTGCTCTTGCCCTTGATGATTGTTTAGGTCAAAAGCATGGTTTATATCCATTACTAACCCGGGAAGTTTACTCATACGATGTTGAAAAGATTTCCAGAGAATGGGATGCTCTATCTGATTTCATAGCAGAAATTCAGGAAGACATATCGACTGAAGGTGGTACTAGGATTGAATATTGTAAAGACTTGTTGTCTGCTTTTGCAATGATGGTGAGAGAAGGTAAAGGTGAAGATATTAGTTATACCGATAGACTTAATGCTTATATTCAAGTGCCTGCTAATAAAGTAGATGAATCACATGTAAATCATCTAAGAAATGAGCTTGTATTAGCTCTTCATGAATCTGGATTTAAGGGTGAATTTATTGAAGCAATTAATGGTTGGAAAAAATCTCAGGCAGTTAAATCTCGAGATTTATTGCGACTCGGTAATTTGTATATGAAAGAATCATTAGAAAGATGCATTGAAATGAATTTGGGTATTCCTTATCAGCATACAATAGATCTACAGTTTCCATCTAATTATCCTTACAGAGGTTATAGTAACTATCAAGGTGGATATAGAGGGCAAGTGTTTATGAGCGCTGATATTGAATGGCAGAAGGCTGGATTAAAGCAGGTTGTAATGCATGAGAGTATACCAGGACACCAGGCTTTTAGTTCTATAAGAGAGAAACTATATCATAGTAATTTATTAGGTATGGAAGGTACTTTGTATTTTGCAAACACACCTTTTACAGCTCTTGTAGAAGGTATATGTGAAGTAGGTCAGCAGATTGTGGGTTTATTGACTTCTAGTGATGATATTATTTATGATTTATACAATCGGTATACATCTGCTGTAGCCACAAACCTTTGTTTTAGTTGTCATTTAGAAGACATGAATCCTGAAGAAGCAAAAGTTATTCTTATGGAGTTTACTGGAGTATCTAAATCGTTTGCTGATCAAAAGTTGGGTTTTATAATGCATCCTATTTGGTGTACATCATTCCCTCATTATTGGTATGGACGCGAATTGATTAGAAAGGTGTTCAATGAATCGTTGATGACTCCAAAAGAAATTTTAATTACAATATATTCTGAGCCTCATACAGTACGTACATTTTGCGAAAAATTAGAAATAGACTACAATACATTATGATTTAAATAATATTATAAATATTTTTGGTGCCTATAGAATAGTATTGGAGTCGTCGTCAGGGGTTGAAGATCCTATTTGGAGTACCATATTATGATACAAATCGTCTCAAATATCACGGTCGACAAATGTTAAGTTATGTAATAAGAAGATTAGTAGTTAGTGTTCCTACTGTTTTTTTAGTTGTTACAATGGTGTTTTTTGCTTTTCAAGTGATACCGGGTGATGCTGCCAGAATGTATGCAGGGGATCAAGCTTCTGTGGCTGCTGTAGAGGCAATAAGAGTAGAATTAGGTCTGGATCAGCCAGTTGGTGTTCAATATTTATCATATTTAAAGAGGCTTGCTGTTGGTGATTTGGGCACATCTTTCATTACTCGTAGACCGGTTACACTAGAAATAGGATCTAGATTTACTAATACAGCAGTTTTAGCATTTGGTGCAATTATAGCGTCTACTTTCCTTGGTATTTTTATGGGTGTAATGGCTGCTCTTAATAGAGGAAAATGGTTAGATCACACTCTAAGTGTACTAGCTGTAGGAGGAATATCTATTCCTGTTTTTTGGTTGGGTTTGTTACTGATGTTCTTATTTAGCCTAAAGCTGCATTGGTTACCAACTGCAGGAAATGCAACTTGGCGTCACTATATAATGCCTACTTTCTGTTTGTCAGTTTATTCTATTGCTTTTATTACTCGCATGGCTAGGTCTACGGTACTTGACGTTTTGGGTAGTGATTTTGTAAGAACTGCTGAATCAAAGGGTTTGAGAGAAAGAATAATTAATATGAGACATGTAGTCCGAAATGCATTGATTCCTTTAATTACAACTGTTGGATTGCGCTTCGGGTATATGTTGGGAGGGGCGGTGGTTACTGAAACTGTGTTTGCCTGGCCAGGTGTTGGTAGGTTGTTAGTGATCGCAGTTACTCAAAGAGATATTCCTGTTGTGCAGGGGATTTTATTAATTTTTGCAAGTGTTTTTGTTATAGTAAACATTATAGTTGATGTATTATATAGTGTTGCAGATCCAAGGCTGTCGTATTAGGTAAGATATGTGATGAATCTTAGTTATTTCCTTCGAAATTATCCAACTACTGTGATAGGAGCAGTGATAGTAGTCATGTTTATTGTGACAGCATTAGGAGCTGAACAATTGGCTCCTAATGATCCTAATTATGTGACACCAAGAGATTCAGTAAAGCCACCTGGCGGCGATTATATTTTTGGTGCCGACCATAATGGCAGAGATATATTGAGTCGTGTTATTTATGGAGCAAGAATATCTCTGCTGATATCTATGACATCTGTAACAGTTGGTCTGATATTAGGTGTTACTTTGGGAGCCTTATCTGGGTGGAATTCAAAATTTGAGACTGTAATTATGCGTATTGTCGACATGATGTTAAGTTTTCCTGGACTAATAACAGCGTTGGCTATTGTTGCTATTCTCGGATCTGGTATTGAGAATGTTATCGCTGCTAATATGGCTTACCATATACCACAGTTTGCAAGGTTGACGCATGGCTTGGTTTTGTCTGTAAAACCTAATACTTACGTTATGGCAGCTCGTTCAGTGGGTCTGTCTGACTTTTATATACTGCTTCGTCATATCATGCCCAATATACTTGGTCCTATAATTGTTCAAGGAAGCCTGTTGATTCCAGATGCAATTATGACAACATCTGCATTGAGTTTCTTGGGTCTTGGAGTTTCCCCTCCGACTGCAGAATGGGGCGGGATGTTGCAAGATGGAATAAAGTGGTTTAGGATTGCTCCTCATGTAATGCTATTTCCAGGTGGATGTTTAATGTTAACAGTATTAGGTTTCAATTTGCTAGGTGATGGTTTGAGGCAGTGGTTGGATCCACAACTTCGTATAAATTAAGATTTGTGTTATTTTACATTTTTAGGGTTTGATAATTAGTTTGAAGTTTTTGTAACATATATGTGGGTCACATCCATTAGATGTGATATAATTTTTATATTCAGATTAATTATGGTTGACCTTGAGCCCTAATTATGGCTTGTTTACTAGGGTCAATTTTAATGCTTTATGAAAACAATATAGGAGGAAAAGATGAAACAAGTTGCTAGAAAGACTCACGTTCTAACTATCATTATGGTAGTTTTTATGTTAATTATTTCTTCTTGTCAACCCGCAGCACCAGCAGCGGATGATGCTGGAAGTGATCGTTATGGAGGCAATTTAAAGGTTGGTGTTGCCAGTATCGTACATCTTGATCCAAATGATGTTAATCAGTACGGCTTGAATGAAGTAGTTCAGCTGTTTTATGAAACATTGTTTGATCGTAATGAGGATGGAGATGTTGTACCACTTCTAGTAAAAGAAGTAAGTCAGTCAGATGATGGTCTTGTCCATACTTGGAAATTACATGAGGGAATTAAGTTTCATGATGGATCAGATTTTAACGCAGAAGCTGTTAAGTGGAATATTATGCGTAAAATTGATGAAGAGAAACCAATGGGTAGTATGTTGCCTATTTCAAGTATAGATATTGTAGATGATCTGACTCTCGAAATTACTTTGTCTAGATTGTACACTGGTATGTATAACATCTTGGCAGTGAAGACATTTTCAATGTATAGTCCAAGTTTTTATGAAGAAGTAGGATCAGAAGGTATCAAGACAGATGCTTCTGGTACAGGACCTTTTAAGGTTGATTCTTATACTCCTAATGAAAAATTGGAACTTGTAAAGAATGATGATTATTGGCAGGATGGTATGCCATACCTTGATTCAATTACAATAATGGAAGTTGCGGATGCAAATACTCGTGCAACTATGCTTGAAGCAGGTGAAATTCACGTTGCAGTGGGAACTTCAATTCAATCATTAGAACAATTGAAGCTTGACGAGAACATCAAGGTGTTGACTGGACCAAGTTCTCGACATTATTATGTTAGTATGACTAACATTTATGAACCTTTAGATGATAAGCGTGTTCGACAGGCCTTTAATTTTGCAATTGACAAAGAGGGTATATTAGAGGCAGCTTTCAGAGGTTATGCAAGTGTT
>DBHI01000017.1 GCA_002296125.1 Anaerolineales bacterium UBA832
ATGTAGAGACGGAACCAAAGAAGGTTACTTCTTTGCAAAGAATGGCGCTTCTGCAACATCGGATGTATATTTTCAAGTTGAATCACAAGTTAACGGAGGTGCATGGACATCTGAAAATACAGTAATTGTTGCGCCTAATTCTCAAGTGCAAATTCAAAAACCAAATCTTACAAACGCTGATACGATTAAGTGGAGATACAAGACTTCTAAGGACAACGTTACCTTCTCAACAAACTATCAAGAAACAACTGTAATGACAATTTCATGTACATCACAAAATGAAGTTGATGGTTCAATTGGAAACACATGTGCATCTAATGGTTCTAAAACCGCAACAGTCACATCAGTAAATAACAGTTCTTCAGACGTATATTATTTGATCGAGTATGCACTCGAACAAAATCCTTCAAACTGGTTATCAGTTACAGACAGTTTTGGATTACCAACTCAGGGAAGCAAAGATGATCTTGTCAACCTACCAGAGGGTAGTTACTTTACCTTAAGGTATAAGACTTCTACTAGTAATAGCTTTACAGGTGTTGAGTATAAAACTTTAGAAACTTTGGGACCAGTTAATTGTTCAGGTGATATTGAAGTAAGAGTTGCATTAGACGCATGTGTTGATGGTACGAGAAATTCAGTATTTTATTACCGCAATAGAGCAAGTACAGGGGCACCAGCATTTTTTGAAATTGAATATCAAATCGATGGTGGAACATGGACTAATCCAAAAGGCGCACAGACAAATAATTACTATACAGCTATACAGAATGGTGTAGAAGAATCTGTTTCAGTTTCGGTACCTTCAGATTCTACAATTTCGTGGAGATATAAAGATACACTATCTGTGAATGCTTTATCAACAAAATCATTCGAATTGGCAACGCCCACTCCTTTGTCGGTATTATGTGGGGGTCTTCTTGAACACACAGTTGCAATTGGAGATTGTGTCGACAGAAAAGCCTCATCAACACTTACTTTGAAAAATGTTGGCTCTGTTGATGTGTATGCGGATATTTGGATTAGTTATGATGGTGGAAATTCATGGAATAACCATGCAATAAGCCAGAAAGTTACAACGACTGCTGATAAGGTATTTACTCAAAACAATATTGCGAATGGATCAATTGTTAAGTGGAAGTACAAGTATGCAAGTACAGCTGCGGGTGTTTCAAGTGCTGATGAAGAACTAACGAATGACAAACCAGCAATTAATTGTGATGAAATAGTTATTAGCCAATTAACTTATGAACATAGTTTCGCTAATTGTGTAGAGGGACAAAGGATTGGAACCTTTAAAATTAACAATCCTTCATCAACAAACAATATTGTTTATGTAGAGGTGCAATACAGAACAAAGTCTTCTCTAAATGGTACTTGGTCAGGCTATACGACAATGCCTATCGAGGCAATCAATGCTGGGTCCTTTAAAGAATTTAGCGCACCTGCTTTAAATGCTAATGGTTATATTAACTGGCAATTTAGATCCTCGTTAGCTAATAATGACTTCGCAGGAGCTTGGACAAATGCGTCATCATCCTACAAATCTGAGTGTTCAATAGACTCAACATTTACGCATACTTTAGGTAATTGTGTAGATGGAGAGCAGTACTCTATTTTAACCATTAACAATACCGGGTCGGTTACTCAGTACTATAACGTTCAAGTACAAATCAATAATGGAACAGCAGAGACAAAGTTTGCAAATGTTGCAATCTCGTCTGGATCAAGTGGTGAGTTTAAATGGCCAATCAGACAGGGAGAGTCAATCAGATGGCAATTTATTGCATCTATAGATACTGACTTTAGTGATGACAATTCAGTACCATCATTATCAAAGACAAATCAATGTACACCTGTCTTTACATTGCAAACTCAAACAGCCTGTCAAGATGCGTCTACAGTAAATAACAACCAATCAACCAATACGAAGGTAACATTAACCTTGAATAACACTTCTTCAGTCGATGGAAGTGTGACTGTTCAATATAGATATTTACAAACTGATACATGGAAGACTTTAACGACCACTCCAATTAATGCTAATCAACAAAAGACCGTTGATTACACATTGATTGATCCTTATGTTGAATTTCAATATGCTCCATCTGGAACTACAAATTGGACTAATAGTGGATTAGTTTACAAAATTACAAACTGTACACCTTCTGGAAATAGCTTAACTGCGGTAAATGAGTTTATTTGTAGCGAGAATGATCCATTCTCTCAAGCAAAAATCTCTAACCCAACAAGTACAAGTTTGACTGTCACATATTCCTACTCATTTGATGGGGTAAGTTGGAACAATGAGACCCCAGTTTTGATAGCTTCCAACCAAACTCACTTTACGGATTTAATTCAAGTATCTCCAGGAACCCAAATTTATTGGAGATATAAACCAACTAATCAGGCTGATGACGCCTACAAGACGATAACTGACACATCACCAACAAACTGTCAAAATGGAACAAGTCAACAAATTCTCCATTCGCTTGGAACTTGTGTAGATAATAAAGCGCTTTCAACTATTAAAGTTACAAATCTCTCTAGTTCGCAAAAATCATACTTGCTTGAGTACAAGATAGATAATGGTGCATTTGCTCGATACGAGACTTTAGTCATTGGTGCAGGTAATGATACAACAAAGACCCTACAAATTTCAGATGGACAAAATATACAGTGGAGAATAATTGATGCAACTAGCGATGCCTCTACTATATCTGTTGATGGTAATTGGACTTCATCCACTTCATTAACACTTAATTGCACAACTACTACTACAACTCTTCCTGAGAACTTATTTATTTTCGAACCTTTAATTTCGACAAATAGGGTCTGTGATGAAGACGGTGGTGCTATGTTTGGTATTACTGTTGACAACACAAGGTCCAATGTTGATGCAGAAGTTATTCAAAGAGTATGGGTCGATAAATTTACTGTGTTTGAAAAACAAGAAACTATTCCAGCAGGACAGTTTATTCAGTTCTCCAGTTTTGAAATTAGTGAAGATAAGTTTTTCACCGTAGAGTTTGAAGTTACAAATGTTAAAAACAACAAGACACAAACAATGGTTAAAAACAAGACTTCAGACTGTCTTGACAATGGAATCAGTCCAACTGACGAACAAAATCCTATTGAGGGGATAGAAGTTGAAAATATTATCGATGGAGCTGGCGATGATGAAGAAATGGGAAATAATGGAACAGATATTTTCTTCCTTCCTGGTGATGACTTTGTTGAATGGGTATATGATGAAAATGCAACTTCTCCAAACCCAACACCACTTTGTCCTGGAGATGCCAGTTGTAATAACAATGATGGATATGCAATAACAGGATCTAATGTTGGAAGATTAATAATTTTATTTGGTTCTCTACTTATGTTGATTGGTGGGCTTATTTTGAGGAGAGGTTATAGGTATTAGTGCAGTATTTTTTTGTATATCTTTTCATTATAATCCTGAATATTGTTGCAGTCCTTGCAGTCCTAAGGGTTAGAAGAAAAAGACAGAATGATCCAAATGTCATCACTGATGTTCAAGATAGTGATCTTATTTACGATGCAGATCTTGAAGACGAAGTAAAAAAACCACGCTTTTCGAGATTTTCTAGAAAAAGTAATAATTTAACTGTTGGTTTTAACGATATAGCAAGAGATGATAGAGAATTTGTTTATGGAGGAGATTTACTAGACCTTGCTGTTGAAAAAGAAGTAATCAAGAAAAAGGGAACATGGTATTTATATGAAAATGAAAAGATTGCTTATGGAAAACAAAAGGCAAAGTTTTTCTTATTAGAAAATCCTGAAATCGCTAATGAGATTAGCAATATAGTTTATGGAACCATACAGGTACAAAATAATGAGATGAGTTCTGAAGAGAGTTCAGATGAAATTTCTATAAATAACAATGAAATAGAAAATCAAAAATCTGTAAATTTACTTACACAAGAATACGAAGTTGAGCTTGCTGAAGTTTATATAAAATCAAATACTTTAAAAAAAATCATTGAAAATACAATTGGGACAGAAGTCTTAATAAGTATCGATATTGGTAAAAAATTTAATCCAGTATTAAATTCTAAAAATTACCTTACAGAAGTAACAGGCATGTTGAATGAAATGGATTACATGATTGCAGCTGTAGAAAATGTAAGTAAAAACTCAAAATATTTAGGAATCGAAGTAAATGAAGAGCTTTTAAGAGAAAGACTTAACTTATTAATGTCCAGTCGTTTTACAATTTTATTTACTAAGAAGCCAGTAAGTAAACACCTTTCTTTACCAAGTTTAAATTTCAACAACAGAGTAAGCACAGCAACCAGACAGAAATCTGCCTACGTAACAAATAGTGGACGAAGACCTGGGATTGTTCCACTTGGACTTGGCTTATTGATAGCTGGTCTTCTAATAATTATTTATTCAATAAGTCAAACTTTTTTCTCAATGTCAGTATTAGATGATGAACAAAATTTACTTAGTATCAAATATCAACAAAACCAGAATATTTCACTTGAAGAATTGCGATCTATAAATTCAAATTCTTTAGAAACAAATGTATCACTTGATGAAACAGGGGAGTTTCAAGAATCTGTTCTAAGTCTTGTTAGTAAAACAATGAGAAACACAAATGCCAATGAGGAGTTTCTTCCTGATGTTGTAGGAAGATTAATAATATTCCCATCAAATATTGACCACTATGTTGTTTACGGTTCGAGCTTAGAAAAATTAGAGTTTGGTCCTGGTTATTATTTATCTACAGCTCTTCCAGGAACAGGTGGAAATTTTGCTATTGCCGGGCATAGAACTACTTACGGTGCCCCATTTAAAAATTTAGATAAACTTGAACCCGGAGATAACATATACTTTCAAACTAATTCAAACCAATATACATATACGGTGAGTGAAATAAAAATTGTAGATCCAAGTGAAACATATCTGTTATCTTCATTTGGAGATGACAGGATTACATTAACAACTTGTCACCCAAAATTCTCAGCTAGGCAAAGACTGGTTGTTGTAGGTATGTTGACAAAAATTGAGGTATTTGGATGAAGTCTAAAAAATTTATTTCTGTTTTCCTCATATTTTTATTTTTTATAAATGCTGGAGATATCGAAGATGCTGAAATCAACATTTCCGCACAACGAGTTGACTCAAATGATTTAGTTATTTCCTGGTCAATGAACGAAATTGAAAACTTACAAAATATAGTTCTGGAGGTATTATTTGAAAATCCTGAAGATGCACAAATTGAAAACCCATTAATCTTTGACAATATCACAATGGACGAACTTATTGGTTCAAGAACTATTAATTGGAGTGGAGAGTCTAAATTATTTATTAAATTAAAAATATCAACATTTAATTTTGTTCAATACACGGGCGATGACTGCACTCATACTTTCTGTTTAAGAGAAGTTACAGAAGAGTATGAATCAGAGGAATTTATTATTGATGAAATACCTGAACTACCAATATTAGTTCCGACTACTATTGCAACACCGGATATCAACTTAGACGCTGTAGAAGAAAGTTCTACAGTTGGTAATATCGAATTTACAAACCAACTAATAACAACTATTCCACTATTTAGTGATATAGACTTTTCAGATCAGGCAAAAAATGCATTTGCATTTGGCATTACCTCTATGATTATATTTTTATTTTATGCAGTTCTACTAGCACAAGAATGGTTCAATAGAATTATTTCACACTACAGAGTCAAGTGGATAAGAAGAGAGAGTGTCTTTCAGGAAAAAACCAGACTAGAGACATTCATGGAGATTTCATTGATGGCAATGGTTACCTCTTTGATATATGCTTTTGTTGAAGAGGGTTTTACATTTTCTGTAGAGCCACAAAATTTAGCAATATTTCTTGGTGTTTTGTTTGGGTTGGTTATTGTAACATTTTCTTATGAGGGAATTGAGTCTTTGATTGAATACTTTAAATATAATCAAAAAACAAGATTTAGTTGGAATCCGCAAGCTATGTTCTTTGCTATTTTATCCACCATACTGTTTATTGTTATAGACCTTCCTTTTGGATTTATATTAGGTTTCATAGCTTCTTTGCACATAGTTTCAAATCGTCGGCAAGCAAATCTATCACCCAAGTTTTTCTCTATGATTTCTTTGGCTATTGTCGGATATTTATTCTTCTATGCAACCTCATTTGATTCGGTACAAAATTCAGGTGTACTAATGGCGGTTTGTAAATTGACTTACCTTATGTGTCTCGAGGGTGTCATCTTTAAAGCTGTTCCATGGGGTGGCAATGAGTTGTTTGATGCAATTGGAGATTCAAAAGGATTAAACCAGGCATTGCCTGTTGTTAGCTTCCTAATAAGTGTATGGCTGTTTATTAGAATTTTGGTATTACCTCCGGACAGTGAATTTAATGCCATGCAGCAGACATTGTTGCAAAGTGGATCATTAGCGTATAGATTTGCTCTAGTTTTGCTTTTCTATATTTTAATTATTCTTATTTTAGGAAATTTCATGAAAAAATATGCTGAATTAAATAGACCTCTGGAATACGATAGCAGTGAAATTGCTTCAGATGAAGAAATCGGTGAAATAATTGAGGAAGAATTAGAAGATTCAATTCGATAAAGCTTAATGAATAACAGAGCAACATGGGTGGCTTTTTCAATACTAGCTATTGGGATATTCTTAATTGTTTCATACAACAATATCTTGAGCGGTATTGCAACAACTACTACTATTCCAACAACAACCACAACAACTACGACGACAACAACTACAACAACTACGACGACTACAACTACTACTATTCCAACAACAACCACAACGTCTACTACAACTACAAGCACAACAACTACGACGACTACTACTACTATTCCAACAACAACCACAAC
>DBHI01000055.1:0-8093 GCA_002296125.1 Anaerolineales bacterium UBA832
TCTGAAAAACTTAAGGGATTGAATATAGATGTTGAAGTTGGTGTTGGTCAAACCGGAGTAGTTGGTTTGTTGACTGGCGAGAAAGTTGGTCCAACAGTTTTGTTGCGATTTGATATGGATGCTTTACCAATTAAAGAGGAGAACACTGTTGAATATGTTTCTCAGAATAATGGTGTGATGCACGCATGTGGTCATGATGGTCATGTTGCGATTGGTTTATGTATTGCCAGGATATTTGCCCCTTTGTCTCATAAGTTGAAAGGCACAATTAAGTTTGTTTTTCAGCCAGCTGAGGAAGGAGGTGCTGGTGCATCTGCGATGATTGAAGATGGAGTATTATTGGATCCTGTACCCGATTATGCATACGGTATGCACTTGTGGAATGAAAAGCCTGTTGGTTGGTTGGGAATTACTGATGGTGCTATGATGGCTGGGAATTCTAATTGGGAATGTGATGTAATAGGTGATGGTGGCCATGCTGCTACACCACACCACCTTAATGATCCTATAATTACTGCATCTCAGATAGTAGGTTCTTTGCAGACAGTTGTTGCTCGTAATATTTCTCCCATTGAGTCAGTTGTAATGAGTGTCGCTCAGATACATGGTGGTGATACCAATAATGTAATTCCTAACAGGGTTAGATTATCGGGTACATTACGTTATTTTAATGATGAATTATGTGTATTAGTTCAGAATAGAATGACTACAATTGTGAAAAATATTGCAGAATCGATGGGTTGTTCAGCTAATATTAGATTTGTTCCTGGATATAAACCGGTTGTCAATGATGCAAAGCATGCTAGATTGATCAGACAAATCGCGTCGGAAACATCCATCGTAGATTTTGTGTCAGATGATATACAAACTACTGTCTCAGAAGATTTTAGTGAATTTCTTCATCAGATTTCTGGCTCTTATTTTTTTGTTGGTTCTGCAAATAGTGAATTGGGTTTAGATTATCCTCATCATCACTCTAGATTTGATATAGATGAGAGTGCGTTGACAGTAGGTGTATCTGTAATGTCAAGTATAGTTTCTCATCATTTGTTAGATTAGATTAATGTTTTGTGTGGTTGATGGTATGCCACTGAGGTCGTATGTCATCGCGCCAGTTATTTGTATATTTGATATTTGACCTATAGGTAAATTACCTTCAATGATTACAGTACCGTCAATTTCCGGAGCATCTCTATAGCTTCTACCTATAGATATGCCATTATCATACCCTTCTATAAGTACATCTAAATTTTTTCCTATAAACCGTTGATTATTGTTTAAGGAAATATTTTGTTGTAAATGCATTAATCTTTCAAAACGGTCTTTTTTTGTTTTTTTAGATACAGGATCTCCTAGTGGTGCACTAGTTGTTTGCGATTCATAAGAAAATTGAAAGGCACCAAGTCTGTCAAATTGAAGATCTTCAACGAAATTTAGTAGATCTTGAAATTCATCTTCTGTTTCACCAGGATATCCTACTATAAATGTTGTGCGAATTGCGAGATTTGGAATTTTTTCTCGCATTTGATTAACAGTGTCATATACCCAGTTTAAATTTGCTGGTCGTTTCATTCTTCGAAGCATTGATTTGTTTCCATGTTGTAAAGGCATGTCTAAATAAGGTAGTATTTGAGGATAGGTAGATATTGTTTCAATTAATTCATTAGTAACATAACCTGGATATGCATACATGATTCGTATCCATGGTACTTCAGGTACTGCTCTTACTAGTTTTTTGAGTAGCATAGCAAGACCATTCTTGATTCCAATGTCATGTCCATAATCAGTAGTATCTTGTGAGATTAATATAATTTCTTGAGTACCAATAGATTGCAAGTGTTGAGCTTCTTCTATGATTTGGTCTATTGGTCTGCTAATATGAGATCCTTTTATTAGAGGTATTGCACAAAATGCACATGGTCTTCTACAACCATCTGCTATTTTGAGATAAGCACTGCTTCCTTGGATAGCTACGCGTAGAGCACCTTTTTCATCTTTACCAACATGAGGAACATCAGGTAGATGATAGAGAGTTTTGTTAGATTTACGTTTTCGCATTTTATCTGTGATATCTACAATATCCATCCAGCGTCTAGTGCCAATAATTCCGTCAATGCCAGATATTTCTTTGGTGATTGCACTACCATAGCGTTGTGATAAGCATCCAGCAGCAATGAGTATTTGATCACTATTCTTATTAGACGCTAATTCTTGTAAAGCATTCATGGATTCTTCTTTAGCTGGTCCTATAAATCCGCATGTGTTAACAATTAATACTTGCGCATTTTCTGGTTGATCTGTATGTTGATAACCATTATTATGTAGAATTTGCGCCATACTTTGACTGTCAACAGTATTTTTAGAACAGCCTAGTGATTGTAAGTAGAAGAGTTTATTTTTGTTCACGGGGAACGATTATCTCACCCATAAGAACATCTTGTCAAACTGAGTCTGGGCTATTTGTGATGAATAGGATATAGTATAGTGATGACAAATAAGGTTGTAAGAATAGGTATTGATATTGGTGGTACATTTACTGATTTCGCCGTCTTTGATGAAAATACAAAGCAATTTTCAGCATTTAAGATTTTATCTACACCTTCCTCACCTGAAAAATCTGTATTAGAAGGTGTAAACAGAATTTTAGACACGTTAGATGAGAAGCAGATTGTTGTTGTAACACATGGTTCTACAGTAGCGACTAATGCGTTGTTAGAGCTTCAGGGATCGAAATCAGCTCTTATTACTACGATTGGATTTAAAGATATTTATAGAATAGGTAGGCAAGCTAGAAAACATATTTATGGTTTTAAGCCAAGTGACTCGACCGATCTGTTGAGTAACAATTGTGTATTTGAAATTACTGAGAGGATATCATCCGATGGTGAAATATTGCAACCAATTGTTCTGGATGAAGTGCAACAGATTGTTGACCAATTGTTAATGAACAAGGTGCAATCTGTAGCTATTAGTTTACTTTTTTCATTTCTTTATCCAGAACATGAGAAATTAATTGCAGGGATATTAAGACAGGCAGGATTTTTTGTGTCTGCTTCTAGTGAGTTAATACCTGAGTTTAGGGAATTTGAACGTACTGCTACTACATTAGTAAATACTTATGTAAGTCCTGTAATGGATAAATATTTAGGTAAGTTATTTAACGATTTACCCGATCAGATTGAAAGTATTAGGTTGATGCAATCAAATGGCGGTGTTATGAGTATGACTGAAGCTAGGCAAAAAGGAGTTCATTCAATTTTTTCAGGTCCTGCTGGTGGTGTTATAGGTGGACTAAATGTTGCAAAATTATCTGGATTTGACAATATTATTACTTTTGATATGGGAGGAACTTCTACAGATATATCTTTGTTACAAGGCGATGTGCAATTGACAACTCGGAGTGAGGTTAGTGGTATTCCAATAAGTATACCTACAATTGATATTCATACTATAGGTGCAGGAGGAGGTTCTATAGCTTACTTAGACTCGGGTAAGGCATTCAAAGTTGGTCCAGTAAGTGCAGGTTCTAATCCGGGACCGGTATGCTATGGATTGGGAGGAAAGTTACCAACTGTTACTGATGCCAATTTAGTTCTTGGTCGAATGCTTCCTGATAGTTTTTTAGGTGGTGAAATGCCTTTAGATGTTGTGGGTACAGAGTTATCCATTAACAACCTTGGTGTTCAAGCTAGAATATCAAGTTTCGAGAAATTGTCTTTATCACAGACTACTGCTTTGGGAATAGTTCAAGTAGTGAATGCTCATATGGAAAGAGCATTGCGTTTAATTTCCACACAGCGTGGCTATGACATCAGTGATTTTACATTAGTATGTTATGGTGGTGCTGCTGGGTTGCATGCTACTAAATTGGCAAGTACTCTAGGTATTAAAAGAGTTCTTTTGCCGCGGAGTGCATCTATAATGTCGGCTTTAGGTATGGTTGATGCAGATTTTATTCAAGATTATGTACAAACGGTGATGATAAAGGGTGAAATCAAATTTGACGATCTGGAAATTTGGTTTAATGAGTTATCACATCAAGCAGAGAAACAAATTGTTGCTGAATTTGGCATGCCTGAGAATACCTGCTTAATTAAAACACTAGATTTACGATATGTAGGTCAATCTTATGAATTAAATGTACCCTTTACCAGGAATTATAGAAAAAGCTTCGATGAAATTCATTTTAGGTCATATGGACACAGTCATTCTGATGATATGATAGAAATAGTGAACATACGTATAAAGGCTGTAGGCTTAGTAAACTCAATCTCAACAAAAATTTGGGAAGCTAGTCCTGAAGAAGGCTCTGTTTTAAACACAGATGTAAAGACAGTTGTATTGGATGGACATCTATTAGAAGTTCCAATTTATCGGGGAGAGGATCTGAAGCCAGGTAATGTTATTGATGGCCCTGGATTAATTGTATATAGTGATAATACAATATTAATTTTCCAAGGTGATGTTGCTATAGTGGATAGATGGTGTAACATAATTGTTGAAGTTACAGGTTATGATAATAATTAGTAGTTGATTAAGATATGACTGTTTTAAATGATCCAGTGAAATTAGAAATATTTCGTCATCTGTTAGATTCAGTTGCAGATGAGATGGGTGTTATTCTTCGCAATACATCTTATTCACCGAACATTAAGGAGAGATGTGATTTTTCCTGCGCTTTGTTTGATTCTGAAGGTAATATGGTTGCTCAAGCAGCGCATATTCCTGTGCATTTAGGTGCAATGCCTTTATCTGTGCAGGCAGTAATAAGACAAATTAAAATGTTACCAGGAGATGTAGTGATGGTAAATGATCCTTTTATGGGTGGTACACATTTACCAGATATTACATTAATTGCTCCTGTGTTTTATAAACAAAAATTGATGGCTTTCGTAGCCAATAGGGCACATCATTCCGATATTGGAGGAATGTCACCTGGTTCAATGCCACTTTCAATTGAGATCTATCAGGAAGGTATGATTGTACCACCTGTTAAGTTAGTAAATGAAGGTGAATTAAATGAGGATATATTGAACTTATTACTTGCAAATGTAAGAACCCCTAATGAACGATCGGGTGATATTCGAGCTCAGATATCTGCTAATAGTAAAGGAATTACTAGAATATTGGAATTACTAGAGCGTTATGGTTCTGGAGTAATAAATAGTGCTATGAGTGGTCTACTAGCATATACGGAACGTGTTATGAGAGATTTTATTTCTACATTACCTGATGGGGAATATTGTTTCTATGATGTAATGGATGATGATGGAAATAGTGAAGAAGAGGTAAAGATTACTACTTCTGTGAAGATTATGCAAGAATCAATAGTGATTGATTTTACCGGTTCGTCAAATCAGGTGGAGGGTAATATTAATGCCACAAAAGCAATTACTATTGCAGCGGTATTTTACGTTTTTAGGAGTCTTATTCAACATGACATTCCTACTAATAGTGGTTGTTTATTACCTATAGAAGTAATTGCACCTGAAGGTACAATTGTGAATGCAATTGGTACAGCTGCGGTTGCTGCTGGAAATGTGGAAACTTCTCAACGTATAACTGATGTGATATTAGGAGCTATGTCAAAAGTGTGTGGTGATAAGATACCGGCAGCTAGTCAAGGTACTATGAATAATATCACGATAGGTGGTATAGATCATCGAGGAGACAATTCAGTTCCTTTTGCATATTATGAAACTATTGGTGGAGGTATGGGTGCTAATCCTACTATCAATGGATCTGATGCTATACATACTCATATGACCAACACGCTTAATACTCCCATAGAAGCTCTTGAATATGCATATCCTATGAGAGTTAAGCGTTATACAGTTAGACGTGGATCAGGTGGTTTTGGTTTATATTGTGGTGGCAATGGTATTGTTAGAGAAATAGAGATGTTAACAGATGCTAGAGTCACTATTCTGTCGGATCGAAGAATTAAGGCTCCTTATGGTTTAAGTGGGGGAGAATCTGGCAAGCCAGGAAGAAATTATCTGATTAGCAAAAATAAGATAATTGATCTTCCTGGTAAAACTAGTATTGACGTTGTAGATGGTGACATAATTGGTATTCGTACTCCTGGAGGAGGTGGCTTTGGTGTTTCATCTCAAAAGTAACATGACTAGATTAGGAAATAGTATCTCAGTAAATTGTGCAATAGCAATATTATTGGTAGGTAGTTTATATGTCTCCACATTAATGTGGGATATAAATGGTAGTGATAGTCGAGTGGCCGATGATATAGGTGAGTATCAAGTTGCAATGGCTTTATGGGGTACAGTTCATCCAACTGGTACTCCTTTATACATGTTATTAGGTTCACCATTTGTAACTTTATTGAAAAATTTTGGGATTACCACTACTGCTGGAGCTTCACTGTTTTCATCATTGTGGGCACTGGGGTCAGTAGTACTTGTAATTATCATTTTGTTTGAATTAAATGTGAGACCATATTTAGCATTGCTGACAGGTATATCTGTTGGAATGACTAGATCAATGTGGGTTCATGGGTCAATAGCAGAAGTATATAGTTTATGGATGTTTTTATTATTATTTGTGTTATATATGTCAATCAAACTTAAATGCAATTGGTCTTATAAAATTGGTTGGTTGCTTGCATTTTTTGTTGGTTTAGGATGTGCACATCATAGGTTGTTTTTACCTGTGCTACCTGTTTTGGCAGTTTGGTTATGGGAAAAATTACCTAAAGGAAAAGAGCTGATTCAATGGTTGATCATTGCTATTGTTTTCTTTGGATTGGGATTTTTGCCATATGTTGATATGATTTTTCGTTTTAACAGAGGTTCAACATGGATATATGGAGATCCAGGAAGTTGGGATGGTTTTTGGTCCATCTTTTTTGCAACCGAATATAGTGGTTTGCAAGGATTACCTACAGATATTAATGAATTCATTGCAGGAGCATACGAGTTTTTTATTGTCATTTATGATGAATTCTTATTATTAGGAATAATATTAACAATTGCAGGTATTTGTTTTGCTTGTTCGGGTAATCAGGATACTAGAGTGACTTTGTTTATATCTGTTGGTATAGCATATCTAATATTTATGCTTTTGTTACCTAGAACAAAGTTGTTTGAGATGTGTGCAATGGCTTGTGTCTCTAGCTTTCTGGTTGTTGCAGCAGTTGGGATGAATCGTTTGTGTATGCGAATTGGTTTTTTCCATGTTTTGTTACCAACCATACTGTTGGTCTATATTGTTAATTTATTTACAAATAATCGAGCATTTGTGTTGGATATAACTCGTGACATGTCAGGTGTGCAAGTTGTGTCTGAGTTGTCAGATTTGCAAGCACCAAGTGAAGCAATTGTTATGTCGCCTTGGGGTAGGCGTAATTTTGCTTTATCTTATGCTACTAAAGTAATAAATTTGTATCCTACATGGGACATATTGGATCATTCTGAAAATTGGGCAGATATACTTGTAGATTATCCAACAGTTTTTACTAATGTTGATTCTATTTATGGATTTGGTCCTGTGTGGTGGAAAAGTGTATTGGGTTATCAGCCATATATTAATTCAGCAGGATATGGTTGGGTATCAATTAGTCGAAATCCTATAACAATTGAAGTTAAACACAATGAAAATTTAGCGTTGGGTAAAGGTATTTATCTTAAAGGATGGACAATACTTGAAGATTCGGATCAGCTGGATATTACATTGTGTTGGCAGGTTTATGATTCAATTGATGAAGATTATAGTACATTTGTACATATAGCTGCAGTAGAGGATATCATATTGCCGGAACAATTGTTGGCATCTTCTGATTATTATGGGCCAATTCATAATTGGCATCCAACTAGTAATTGGACGTCTCAGGAAGTTGTATGTGATGTGCATCGAATTGTAGGTTTTTCTGATAAAGAATATACACATTTATTTGCTGGTATGTATAAAAATTTAGTAGATGGTGGATTTAATCAAGTTGGTAAATTTGTTTGGATGCATACCGGAGATGATTGGAAAATAATCATCAATTAATTGAATTTAGGTAATATATGCAATTAATGCAAGATTTAAGTCTGAAAGTTATATGTTGTAATAAATGTGACAGGTTGCTTAAG
>DBHI01000055.1:8479-13606 GCA_002296125.1 Anaerolineales bacterium UBA832
TACTGGGGAAAACCGGTACCAGGATTTGGTGATTACAATTCAAGGATACTTATTATAGGACTTGCTCCAGCAGCTCATGGAGCTAATCGCACAGGTAGAATGTTTACTGGTGATGGTGAAGATGGTATGGGATCATCAGATTTTCTAATATCTTCATTATATAGATCTGGGTATGCTAATCAACCTACTTCAAGATCTTCAAGTGACGGATTGTTATTAAATGGTGTGTATCTAACATCTATTGTGAAATGTGCACCTCCTGCCAACAAACCCTTGAAAAGTGAGATTGAAAACTGCACACAATATTTGCACATGGAGTTAGATTTGTTAAAAAATCTGAAAGTAATAATAGCTTTAGGGAGATTATCATTTGTTCAGATATTAAAAGTTCTTGAAGAACGTGGAGCCTACATATCAAAACCTAGACCCAAATTTTCTCATGGTAACATCATTAATGTTGGAGATAAGTTTCCAGTTTTGATAACTTCTTATCATCCTAGTCGTCTAAATACTCAGACCGGTCGACTTACGTCGGAAATGCTTGATCAAATAATGGACATTGTCACTAAAATTTAAACTCAATTTATAACTAAATTAAGCATAGTTAACTTCATCGTTATATAGTTAATATGATTTTTAGTTATTTTTACTTACTTGATCAATTTGTTGTATTTCTGGACTCGTTAATTTTACGTGTATTGAACCTACATTATCACGCAATTGATTTATTGTTCTAGGTCCAATAATTGGAGATGTGACTAACTGTTTTGATAAAAGCCAACTTAAGGCGATCTGTGAGACTGTTTTGTTGTGATCTAAAGCAATTGTAGATAAAGTATTAATTATTTCTAGGTTGTTTTTGGTAATGTATTTTCGTGTCTTACTAGCTCGTACGCTTTTGGGTATTGGTTTATTTGAATGATATTTGCCAGTTAAAAAACCAGCTCCTAACGGGCTATATGGAGTTACTCCCAATTGGTATTGTTCACATGTTTGTTGTAAATGTTTTTCAAATTCTGATCTGTTTATTAGTGAATAGTGTGGTTGTATGCTTTGAAATCTGGCTAAATTATTAGTTTTGCTAGTTAACAATGCATCTATTAATTGATTATTCGAATAATTTGAACAACCGATGTAACGGACTTTGCCTTGTTTGATGAGGTCATCCATCGCTGTAAGTGTTTCTTCGATGTCTGTGTTTTGATCTGGCCAATGAGCTTGATATAGGTCTATAGTTTCTATTTTTAGACGTTTTAATGAATCTTCAACTGCTTTCATTATATGATGTTTTCCGAGGCCTTGATTGTTGGGGTCTTGCCCTATTTGACCACGAACTTTAGTAGCAATAAAGTATTGGTCTCTAGGTGTATTAGTTTGAGATATCCAATTGCCTATTATAGATTCCGATGTACCAGAGTCATTGTTTTCTATCCATTGGGAATATATATTGGCAGTGTCTATAAAGTTAATACCATTCTCTATGGCTTCAGATATAATATTAAAGGAGCCCTTTTGATTCACTGACCAACCAAACTGCATAGTTCCTAGGCATAATTCTGATACTTGCATTGTTGTTTTACCAAGAGTTTTGTATAGCATTTTATTGTTTGTTATTTGTTGATGTAACAGAGTTTATCATGTTTGTGTTTGAATAATAGTATCAAAGCATTTTATCTATTGTTGATTAATACTATATTTGTTAATATCTACATGCTATAATTTTTAGTATTATCAAAATATTGTTTGTTCATAACCCTATTGTTGTTAAGAGAATTGTGCTTTACATACTAAGAGGAGTTGTCTAATGAATGAAATACAACAACATAAATATCAGTATATAGATGTGGATGTGTCAAACAAAATTGTTTGTGTCACAATGAATGTGCCTGATAAGCGAAATGCTCTTTCCATTGCTCATATGGAGGAATTAACACATTGTTTTAAACTTATAGGAAGTGATAAGAGTTTGTCTGTCATAATATTAAAGGGAAATGGACCATCTTTTTGTGCAGGACATGATTTAAAGGAGCTTGTTGGTAAATCTTTGAGTTTTTATAATAAGGTATTTGAAGTTTGTACTAATATGATGAATACTATACAGAAGATTCCTCAGCCAGTTATTGCACAAGTGCAAGGGACTGCTACTGCTGCAGGATGTCAGCTTGTAGCTACTTGTGATCTTGCTATTGCTTCTGAGGAAGCTAAATTTGCTACACCAGGTGTTTTAATTGGACTATTTTGTTCTACACCAATGGTTGCTACGAGCCGTAACATTCATCGAAAAAAAATGATGGAAATGTTGTTGACAGGTGAATCTATATCAGCGAATGAAGCTTTGGTTTGTGGTCTAGTGAATTATGTTGTAAGTGCAGTTGATTTAAATAGTTCATGTATAGAGCTTGCGGAACGAATCTCAAATCATAGTGCTCTTGTTGTTGGTATTGGTAAGGAGGCATTTTATAATCAATTAGATATGGCTCAGAAAGAGGCATATCTATATGCACAGAAAATTATGGTAGAGAATGCAGGTTATTTAGATGCTCAAGAAGGTATCTGTGCCTTTTTAGAGAAACGACAACCTGAGTGGCAACAAGCAGACCAAATAGAGTAGAATTTGTAGTCTGTTTAGCAGTTTGTTTTTTTGTATTAGGGAATTAATGCGTAACTTAGTAGATTTTGTTAGTGTTAAACAAATTGTGCTTAAATGTTAATTTATGGTGATTAATTGATGAATAATAAAACATTGATAGATAAACTACGTTTGTTAAAAAAAGATGCACTTATTGGTGGGGGTGAAGATCGAATAAAAAAACAACATGAAGCGGGAAAGCTAACAGCAAGAGAAAGAATTGACTTGTTGCTAGACAAAGACTCATTTCATGAAACAGATATGTTTGTTACACATAGATCTACTGATTTTGGTATGGAAAAGAAGAAGATTCTAGGAGATAGTGTTGTGACTGGGTGGGGGACTATTGAAGGCCGTCTTGTTTATGTTTTTTCCCAAGATTTTACAGTATTTGGAGGATCACTTTCACAGGTCCATTCTGAGAAAATATGTAAGATTGTTGATATGGCTATGAAGAATGGAGCTCCTTTAATTGGTTTGAATGATTCAGGTGGTGCTCGTATACAGGAAGGAGTAGTATCCTTGGGTGGATATGCTGATATTTTTCTGCGAAATACACTCGCTTCGGGAGTTATTCCACAAATCAGTGCTATTATGGGTCCATGTGCTGGAGGAGCTGTATATTCACCAGCTCTTACTGACCTGATATTCATGGTAAAAAATTCGTCTTATATGTTTGTTACAGGTCCGGATGTCGTGAAAACAGTTACACATGAGGATGTTTCTTTTGAAGAATTAGGTGGTTCTAGTGTTCATGCTGAAATTTCTGGAGTGTGTCATTATGTTGCAGAATCAGAAGCTGATTGTTTGTTCTTGATCAGGGTTTTACTTGGTTATTTACCTCAGAACAATATGGAGGATCCTTTGTTTGTCGATACTAATGACGATCCTTTGAGAAGTGAAACTGCTTTAGATAATATTGTGCCTGAAAATGCTAATAAACCATATAATGTTAAAGATGTTATTAGACTTATTGTGGATGAGGCTAATTTTTTTGAGATTCATGCAGGATTTGCTCAAAACATTGTGGTTGGTTTCGCAAGACTAGGTGGTCATAGCGTTGGGATTGTAGCTAATCAACCAGCACATTTAGCAGGTGTGATAGATATAGACGCATCTGACAAGGCTAGTCGCTTTGTTCGTTTTTGTGATTCTTTTAACATACCACTTGTTACTTTTGTTGATGTACCAGGATTTTTACCTGGAACAGCACAAGAACATGGAGGTATTATTAGAGCTGGAGCGAAATTATTGTATGCTTTTTGTGAAGCTACAGTACCTAAAATTACAGTAATTATGCGCAAAGCATATGGCGGTGCTTATGATGTGATGAACAGTAAGCATATTCGTGCTGATGTTAATTTAGCTTGGCCATCTGCAGAAATAGCCGTGATGGGTCCAGAAGGCGCAGTTAACATTATATTCAGGAAAGAATTATCTGAGTCTGAAGATATAGATGAAACTAGAAAAAAATTAGTTGATGAATATAGAGAAACTTTTGCCAATCCTTATGTTGCTGCATCGAGAGGGTATGTTGATGATGTAATTGAACCTCATGAGACTCGACCGCGTTTGATAAATGCACTAGAAATGCTTTCAAACAAGCGTGATACAAATCCAGCCAAAAAACATGGCAATATTCCATTGTAATTTACTATGTTTAAAAAAGTATTGATAGCTAATCGTGGAGAAATTGCAGTACGTATTATACGAGCTTGTCAAGAATTAGGTTTAGGTACTGTTGCTGTATTTTCTGAATCTGATCGACATGCAATGCATGTTTATTATGCTGATGAAGCATATTTAATTGGTAAGGCGCAGGCTAAGGAGTCATATCTTAATATTGATAAGATCTTGCAAGTAGCAAAAATGTCTTCAGTTGATGCTATTCATCCTGGGTATGGATTTTTAGCAGAAAATCATGAGTTTGCTAGAGAGTGTATCAATGCAGGATTTATTTTTATTGGACCTAGCCCTAAATCTATTGCGTCAATGGGTGATAAGATTGTTGCTAGAAATATTATGAGGAAGGCAGGTATTCCTGTTGTACCAGGTACTGAAGAGAAAGGTGATTTAACAGATGATGAAATACTTGCTATAGCTCCAAGTGTAGGATTTCCTCTTATGATCAAATCAGCTGCTGGTGGTGGAGGTAAGGGAATGCGGTTGATAAATAATCTTGATGCTCTGCAGAGTGGTTTGTCAGAAGCCCGACGAGAATCTGAATCCGCCTTTGGCAATGGTAGTGTGTATCTGGAAAGATTTATTAGTGGCGCTCGTCATATTGAGTTTCAAGTATTGGCTGATCAACATGGTAATATCATTCATTTGGGAGAAAGGGAATGTTCAATTCAGAGAAGACATCAGAAGTTATTGGAAGAAGCACCTGCAATTACATTTTCGGATGATGCTCACTTACGTGAGGAAATGGGAAGAATTGCGTGTCGGGTTGCTGATTCTGTTGACTATGTAAATGCTGGTACTGTTGAGTTTTTATT
>DBHI01000074.1 GCA_002296125.1 Anaerolineales bacterium UBA832
TGCATGCATACCAACTATAAACATAGCATCATAACCCTCTTCTAAAACATCTTGCCTTAATCCAAAATGGCCATGGCCACTCAGTAATTTTGTTTTAGGATCAATGTCTTTTAACCTAAGATTTGGTCTAGGAGGTGATGATCCATGAAAATCTAATATTGTAAAATCTGCTGCTCCTGCACTACGAGCACCCTTAATGACTGTATTTAAATCAATTGTCATTTGTTGACGTTGATTTTCATCATCAGACAATTCACGTCCACCTTTAGTAGGTTGTGGCCAATGTACTACTCCTGTAATGCCCTCCATATCTGCAGCTATAAATACTTTCATGCTAGACGCTCCTAATCTATTTTAAGATCATTCCTTTTATTATACTAATCATACTATATTATTATTTCTTGTAATAATACTCAAACTTTGACTCATCTAAATCAACTCCTAAACCGGGTCCCTCTGGAGGTCTTAATACATGACCATCTGGAGATATTCTATTATCAAGAATAGTATCATCATTTCTTGCTGCACCAGCAGGCCATGTAGCATTACGAGAGGCAGCCGCAAAATGCGCAGCTGCTGCTGACAACAAATCAGGATAAGGTGCTACAGAAAAAACTATATTTGCTGATTCTGCAACAGCAGCCATTTTCTGTAAAGGTGTCAAACCGCCATATTTCTGCATTTTAAAATGCCACACTGGAATAGAACTGAACTTGCAAAGCTCATAACTGCTATTAACACTAGTCAACAATTCATCAGCTTGTAATGGTGTCACTATTTTATTAGCAATCTGCTCAAGATCCTCTATACTCTGCACTGGCTGTTCAAACAACGCAATCCCACCATACTTTTCAATCTGAGTAAGCGCCATTATTGCATCTGCTTTGTTATATCCTGAATTACCATCTAACTGAAATTGAATTTTACCTTCAGAAACTTCACTAACTTCCTTATACCAAGATACATCTTCAGTTACTGTAAACCCTATTTTTCCTTTAACAACTTGCCAACCCTCCTCAGTTAAATGTGTGATAGCCTCAACAAGTTCATCACCATATAATCTGTCTAAAAAACCATGTAGAACAACTCCTTCATTGATTTGACCACCAAGTAATTCATATATAGGCACTCCATGTTTTTTGCCTAAAATATCCCAAAACGCCAAATCCAAAGCTGTATAAGCAAAATTAGCTCCTCGAAAAGCATTGTTCATGATTTTCCAACAAGAGTTAATGTTAGTTGCATCCTGCCCATATAATGCAGGAGCCAAGTACTGATCAATTGCATTCTTTATTGCCACTGATGAAGGTCCAAACCATGGAGCTGAAGATATGGTCTGACCTATCCCTTCAATACCTTCTTTAGTCATTACTTTTACTACTATTGCTGGCAAAGACTCATTAACTCCGTATCGCGTTACCAACGGAGTCAGTCTTTTGATTGGAATAATTGCTGATTGAATCTCAACTATACTAGTATCTGACATGGCACATCCTCCTATTTATCTGGTAAAGTTAATTTCACTAACTCACTTACATCATCAATATCACCAACTGTGTCTACCATATTACATAATGCAGTAATGTTGTCTTCGGAAATAACTCCTTTAGCTAAATATCGAAACTTAGATTCAAATTCTTCATCACTAAGCATATTTTCAGGCTCACCTAAGGCATAACTTACATGACCCTTATAAACATCTCCTCCATTAGTAGTAACTTCTACTACACAACCATTCTTTTCAGGCCAATCAGAGTTTATCTGCTCATCAAGTACTACTTCAACTTTAGGTACCAACTCTTGAACTTCTGGTTGATCAAATGACGCAATATCCTCTTTATACCAACTTCCTTTATTAAGTACTACAGATACAGTTACAGGTAAAGAAAAACCTGCTTGATTAACAGTATCACAATCATATTTCACTCTAAACGATGGGGTAATAGCATTCTTATAACTACCAACTCTGATTTTTGCTACTTCAGATAAATCTGGCTTCCCTTGCGACAACAAATCATTTGTTGCATCTACGCAAGCATGGACATGCCTACAACCAGCATGAGGTTTAAAACCAGTTTCAGCAATAGTAAAATCTTTACCTAGATTTGCAAGAAATGCCTGGTCATATCCATCTCCAAACGCATGATAATAACCATATTCTCCATCCAAAGCACCTGGAGGTCCCTGAAAACCAGCAGCAGATAACTGAGCTGCATAAATACCATTTCGTACTGCAAACCCAGACAATAAATCTTTAGTATCACATAAACCCGCATCAAACACATATTGCTCTGTTCCTGATGCCATATCCATAGATAAAGCTAGTGCATTAGCAACTTTATCCTTACCTAAATCCATAGCCAAAGCAGCCACAACTGCACTAGCCAATGTGCCAGCTTGTGATTTATGATCTAAACCCCTTACACGTTGAGCAACCTTAACACCAGGTTGAATAGCACCAAAAACATCATATCCAGCTGCCACAATTCTCACTAGATCTTTACCAGTCAAACCTCGCTGCTCACATATTGCTATCGCCAATGGTACAAGTTCTGCCGCCACATGACCACAAATACGATGTGAATCATCCATACCCAAATGTTTAGAAGCAACAGCATTAGCCCACGCAGCTCCAGCAGATGAAAGCTTCACATTAGTACCCCATAAAATAGCTTCATTACCAGGCTCAGTAGCCATTGCATACTCTGCTGCTAATTTACCCAAATCTGTATCACGCGCACCAAGTGCACAGCAAATTGTATCCACAATTACCTGTCCAGCTCTCTTTATAGCCAAAGGAGACAGCATATCATAATCTAATTCACTTGCATGACCTGCTACATATTCAACTGCATTCATTCCTTTCATATCAAACATTAGGTCCTCCTATATAATCATCTTCTATTCTTAGTTATTATCACAATCTATCGTCATTTGATTCCAATATGATTTGTAAATATTAGCTGCCAATTCATAGGCTCGCACTCCATCAACAAGTGACACAAGAGGTTTCTCTCCATTCATTATGGAATTCACAATGTTAGTAGCCTGATACTCAAAATGACCTACACTATCGTATCTTTCTTCAAAAACCTCTCCATTTGACTTAGCATAAGTAAGTTCAGTACCATTAGACACAGTAATAGTACCCTCCTTACAATAGACCTCAGTACGAGAAATAGTTGTAGGCACAACTGCAAACGGTTGATTTCCAACTAGCGAAGAATAAGTGCCGTTATCAAATCTGATATTCGCACAAACCCCATCTTCCACATCAAACTCATGACTATGTTTACCGATTAAACCATTAATTAATGTTGATTGTCCATTAACAAACCATAAAATCCTGTCAATATTATGAATACCTGAATATAACAGAATCCCTCCACCGGATTTGCTAGAATCCCAGACCCATTTAGGAACTCTATCATCTCCAGGATACATAAAATGTTCGTGTACTGCCACAACAGCGCCTAATATTTTATTAGCCAGCAAGCTATGTACCTTAGTGAAAACAGGGCGAAAACGATGCACAAAACTAACTGACGCTACTAGATCATCATTTTGAGAATATATTTCCGCAAGCCTTATAGCCTGTTCAAGTGTATTACCCATTGGCTTTTCAACAAGCAAATGGCACCCTGCATCATATAACGCTACACTGCATTCAAAAAGTTGGTCATGAGGCAAAGCAACTACTCCTAAATTAATTTCAGCAGCTATTAAAGATTCAGTAGAATCATATCCAGTAATATCAAATTCATTTTGAATTTCTAGACGCCGCAAATCATCAATTTCTGTAAAGCCAACCAACTCTACCGATTCAGAAATTTGAGAAAATGCTTCTAGATGATGATGTCCTGCAACACCAGCACCAAATACTCCTACCCTAATCTTGTCAGACATGTTTCATATATATATTATTTTTCCAAACGGATATAGTAACGATCCGCATTATGCGGTGAAAGTCTCACAGCACCCTCATCTGTTACCATAAAATTGTCAGTAATCAAAAATCCTTTGTCATTTTCAAGAACAGTACCTGGATGATACGAAAGAATCATGTTTGATTTCAACACAAAATCAGGATCAGAAGCTGAACTAGGACCATCACTACCGTCAAGTCCTGTACTATGACAATCAGGAGTATGTTTACCTGCTACTTTTAAGCCCATATCTGAAATGGCTTTGTCATTGGCATTAGAAATATCATCATAAGTATTACCTGTACGTGCAACTGCTGAGGAAGCATCTACTGCTGCTAAATAAGCATCTAACTGAAGCTGTGCCTCGTCTGGTAAATCAATAAATGAAAAAACAGAAGTCATTTCGGTCCAATAACCCCATGGGCTTTCATACACAATCTCAAAATTAATAATGTCGTCCTCAGACATCGTCAGATCCTTAGGAGTTGGGACTGTAAATGGTGTCAAATCTAATGAAAGCTTCGTTCTACCCCAGAAAGCTCCTTTTGCTTTAACAAATTCCTCAGTCGCCGCACACACATCCCAATATCTAGCGCCTACATATGAATGATCAGCAAAAACATCCATACATGCATCCAAAATATAACCATTCTGTTGTACTGCCTCTAGTTCAAATGGGGATTTAATCTGTCGAATTGCATTATAAGGTTCGGTAGCATCAATCAAATCATGACTTCCTATTGCTTGATCTAAAGACTCGTAAGCACCTAATGGTAACAATTTTTTCATGTTAACTACACCTATACGCTTTCCACTTTCTCCGGCATAATCAGTCACTAACTCTTTCACTCTTTCCATTAAATCAGCTGGGGATTCTACTCTTTCTTTTCGAGTCGTAGTTTCATTCCTAGTCCAAACAGCCTGATATGAACTCCAAATTAACATGTAAGGATCTGGATCGTCCTGCCCCAATACGGCATAACCTGCACCACCCCACAAATGTGCATTAGTTATATAACGTATCGCACCCATACCACCTGGTGCTCCACCTCCAATAATCACCAAAGCTGCGAAATCTTCTTTTTTCATCATATCTTGAATTTTTTGAATTCTAATCTTTACATCTTGAACTAATCCTGCATGTGTAAGCATTTTTCTATCTCCTATAATATTTTTTGCTAGTTTCTCATTACTATTTTATAACACCTATTTAACTACATCTCCCATTCATATGGAAGACCAAAAGCAATCTCTTCTCCTACATTGTTAGCTATAGCTTTTTCATAAATCATCTTAGCAACAGCTACATCTTCCACAGCCACACCCCCTGACAAGAATATGGAATAAGTCCAATCCTTCTGTCTAGCAGGCTTATTTCCAGACACAACATCACCTAAATCAGCATAGACATCCTCTGTAGTCATTAATCCATCAGCTATTGGAATCAGAACTTCACCTGCTTCATCTAAACCACATTCCCATTCATCTAAGACAACTTTAGAATTAACCACAAAATTTTCATCAACCTCTCTGGCCCAAGGATCATGACGACCCATTGCATTCACATGAACCTGTGATTCCGTCAAACTCTTACTGTCAAACACAGGCTGAGCCGATGTTGTCATTGTAGTAACCATATTTGCCCCTTCTAAAGCATGATCAGGAGATAACACAGGAACAACTTCGATATCCAACTCCTTACTCATAGAAACACAAAATTTACGAAGTGGTTCCTCTTTTCGACTAAATACTTGTACTCTTTGCAAATCACAAACTGCTTTTACAGCATGTAATTCTGTACGAGCATGTCGTCCAGATCCAAACAATGCCATTTTCAAAGGCCCTTCTGGAGACAAATATTTTGCAGCTACGGCAGCAACTGCAGCTGTCTTAAACCAATCATAATATAAAACTTCCATTATCGACAATAATTCACCAGTAACTGTATCAAATAAAAGTTGGAATGTTTGCAAATCACCTGTCATCCCAGTAGTATAAACATTCATACCAGCCGCACTAATATCTGAAATAGCAGCAGCTTTAAATTTTAAAGCAGGCAAACCTTCTGGGCGACGACTCCTATCCGAATGGACAGATCCATCTTTATCAAACCAGGCACATTTCCTAGCAAAATTAGCTGCACGACCTTTACCTTTTTCTCTATAACCTAATTCAACTGCCTCAATATAATCTTCAAGTTTAAATAAACCTTGCAAATCATTGTTACGCAATATCAAAGTCATAAACACCTCCTTTGTTCTTAATCATCTAATCGCATATAGTTATCAATTTTTATAGTTGAGAAACCTATAAAATCAAACAGTTATATGTCTCCTCTCAATTCTCAGCCAAACAATCGAAACTATACCAACTAAAACACAAAACCAACCACTCATGTTAATAACCCACACAACACTAAATTTGTCTGTCAAATAGCCAGCTCCAATGGTAGCAACTGGCAATAATCCCCATACCATGCCATAAGAACCAATGATCCTTCCTCGAAACAAATCAGGTACTCTACTCTGATACGTGGCGTTCATAATCGTCAGAAAAACCCCCTGAAACAAACCTGTTAAACCAGCAATCAAATATAGCATCCAAAATGTTCTTGTATACGCAAACACAACCAAACTAAATCCAAAAGAAACAACTGCCATAACACATTTTTCAGTGGGCTTGCTAACGTTTGTTGCAAACGACACAAACAAACCAGAAATCGCAGCAAATGCACTAGCAACTCCAATCAAGTTCCCATATAATGCTGGACCTCCTTGGAGTACTTTATCCACAAAAACCGGCGTCATTTTTAGATATGTCATTCCAATGGGAATAGCCATCAAACCCATAAATAATAAGAGCAGTACAATCCTATCTCCTTTGAGATATGATAAAACACTTTCAGACGAACCATATGATGCACTAATATAACTATTTTCACCATTGTTTTCATTATGCAAAAAATTATGATTACGCTTGTCAATTGAAAAATTCAGTATAATAAAAGCCAAAGCAGATCCGAGAAGTGTCAAAGCAGCGACACTCAAAGCAACCGTATAATCATAATAAGTCAATAACAATCCAGCTGCAACTGGTCCAACAAAACCCATCATCCGTGTACTAGATAAATCTAAAGATGCTACTGAAAAAACATTATTCCCATGTAATATAGTAGATAACAAAGCTAACCTACTTGCACCATAAAATGCAAACGACATACCAACAAACAAATTTGCTGTTCCTAAATACAATTGACTTTCGTATTGCTTACTAACAACCCAGCCATATATACCAGCAACAAAAGCACCTGCAATACAAGCAGCAACTAACAGGATGCCCCTAGACATCTTCTTATCACCTAACCAACCCGCAAAAGGTGAACAAGGTAACAAAGGAATACCATACAAAAATCCTACTAAGGCAACCCACGCAGCTTTTTCAGACATCTGTACTGCCTGCCACAACGATGTAATAGCAAAAATACGAAAACCCAAATGACCTAAAGTACCACCAAGCCAATAAATAGGATATGATGTATTACGCAAATGTTTTATATCATCAAACCATTTTGCAACAGTATTTTGTACAACCAATCCTTCTACATCCAATTCTCTACTCCTAAATCCGATGACTTTAACTTTAAAAACATCTGGATAATTGTACTTTCAAAAAGCTATATCTTTAGTGTAGTTTTCCACTACACTTTTGTAATAACTTATTATTTAGGCGATTTGAATTGCCGGTAAACCTCTGCCTTCTCCCATTTCATCAATTCGATGACACGCAGCAAAATGTCCTGGTCTCCATTCTTTTAATAATGGTCTTGTATTTATACATTCATCAATGACCAATGGACATCGTGTACTAAACAAACAACCCTTTGGTGGATTAGCTGGATTAGGCACATCACCTTTCAAAACAATTCTCTGTCTTTTAGATTCAATAATTGGATCAGGTACAGGAATAGCAGAAATTAAAGATACAGTATATGGATTTAATGCACTCAGAAACAATTGATTTGTCTCAGCCAATTCAACTATCTGACCCAGATACATAACTGCAACTCTATCTGATATATGACGTATCATACTCAAATCGTGCCCGATAAACAAATATGTCAATCCAATATCTGATCTTAAATCTTCAATCAAATTGACGACTTGCGCCTGAATAGATACGTCTAAAGCCGAAATTGGCTCGTCACATACTACAAAATCTGGTTCTGAAGCTAACGCTCTAGCTATACCTACTCTCTGTCTCTGACCTCCAGAAAATTCATGTGGAAACCGAGCAGCAACATCAGGACTTAGACCAACAACCTCAAGAAGATAATTTATTCTTTTTTCTATATTTTCTTTATCCAGTCCACTATGAATCCTAATTGGCTCTGCTATAGCCATACCTACAGCTAAACGAGGATTCAAAGATGCAAAAGGATCCTGGAATATCATCTGCATTCGCTTACGCATATCACGCAGGTCATTAGTGTCTAAATGTGTTAAATTAATACCATCAAAAACAATTTCACCTGCTGTAGGTTCATATAACTGCAAAATTGCTCTACCAGTTGTTGTTTTGCCACACCCACTTTCACCTACCAAACCAAATGTCTCGCCACGAAATATATCAAAAGTTACACCATCTACTGCTCGGACTGCACCAACTTGCCGCTGCAGAACACCTTTTTTAATAGGAAAGTGTATTTTCAAATCTTTTACACTTAACATCGTATCACTTACATTATTGTTGTTAGACATTTCGTTCACATTCATCTTGTATATCCCACCAACATGCAACTTGATGTTGATTCTCTTTTACAAATAAATTTGGATTTTTGTTATGACATTTGTCAAACACATAAGAACACCGAGGCGCAAATGGACATCCATCAATATGATCTAACATATTAGGTGGTTGTCCCTCAATACTCGTAAGTCTCTCAGATGTGTTAGTACTATTATCGTGCCTAGGTAAAGATGCAAGCAGACCTTCTGTATAAGGATGAGACGGACTAGCATAGACCTCTAATGCACTACCTGTTTCAACAATTCGACCAGCATACATAACTGCAACTCTGTCAGCAAGTCTAGCAATAACTCCTAAATCATGAGTAATCAATATCATACCCATACCCTCTGATCCACGCAAATCATTTAACAATTCAAGGATCTGAGCCTGAATAGTAACATCCAACGCAGTAGTAGGTTCGTCAGCAATCAAAATAGGTGGAGAACATGCCAAAGCAATTGCAATCATAACCCTTTGTCTCATACCACCTGAAAACTGATGCGGATATTCATGAATTCTCCTAGCAGCATCTGAAATGCCAACTTTTTCCAACAGCTCTATACTACGATCTAATGCATCATCCCAAGTCATATCCTTGTGTTCTACTAACGGTTCAGCAATCTGTGTTCCTATAGTCAATACCGGATTTAATGAGGTCATTGGATCTTGAAAAATCATGCCAATATCTACTGATCTCACCTGACGTATTTCTGATGGACTCATAGACAACAAATCACGATCTCCTAACATAGCAGTACCATCTACAACTCTACCTGGTGGATTAGGAATAAGCTGAAGCAAAGACATCATAGATACAGATTTACCACATCCGCTTTCACCTACTACTCCAAGAACTTCACCACGATTGACCTCGAAAGAAACTCCATTTACTGCTTTAACTACTCCATTAATTGTATGGAATTCTGTCTTAAGTCCTTCTACTACAAGGCCACTGTTGTTTTTTTGACTCATTGTTATTTATAATGCTCCTACAGCACCACCATCAACTAATATAGATCTGCCTGTAATATAACGTGCCAAATCAGAAGCCAAGAACACTGCCAAAGCAGCTGGTTCATCAGGCTCAGCCAATCTACCTACGGGAATTTTACTTGCAGTTATTGCTAATTCCTCATCAACACTAATACCCTTCTTTTCTGCCCTAGCACCAGCCAGTTGTATAGCACGATCAGTGCTAGTTGGACCAGGACAAATATTATTTACAGTAACACCATATTCTGCTATTTCGTTCGACAAAGTTTTTGCCATACCGCCAACAGCTAAACGAACTCCATTAGATAACATCAAGTTAGGGACAGGCTCGGTCAGTGTTTTGGAAGTGAAGTTTATAATCCTACCCCAATTCTGTTCTTTCATACCTGGCAAAGATGCACGAATTAATCTGACCGCACTCAAGAACACAAGCTCAAAAGCCGACTCCCATTTATCATCAGTTGCAGAATCAAAAGGGCCTGGAGGAGGACCTCCAGAATTATTTATTAATATACTAATTGTACCTAAATCTTCTGATACTGACTTAATTAATCCAGTAATTGACTCATTGTCTCTTAAATCAACCTGATATGATCGAACATGATTTTCAGTCAATGCGTGTTTTTTAACTTCTAACTCAGCACCACTCAAAGAATCTTTATCCAAATCACAAATTGCTACTTTACAACCTTCCATTGCTAGACGAATAGCTGTAGCTAAACCAAGACCATTTGCCGAAGCTGCCACTAATGCTGTTCTATCTTTAATTCCCAAATCCATTTTTTATTCTTCTCCTTGAACTTCTGCCCAACGCAATAATTTATCCAACTCATTTAATGTCATTTTATCCACTGGTGCATGAGGTTTACGAGCTACAGGAGATGCAATAATACCCCTTCGAAAATATGCTTGTTTACGTAAAGGTAACTGTATATATTTTTGATTTTCAAACCTAATTAAAGAACAATATTTATTAAACAATGCTTCTGCACCTTCAAAATCATTATCCATAAATTTATTATATATACTAACAAGCACTTTGGGAAATGCAAATCCAGTCATAGTACCAACAGCTCCATGCAATAACTCTTCTACAAACATCATACCACCTAAACCACCAAAAATCCTCATATCAGAATTCTTTTCCAACAAATCAGACACCTTTTTTGGTGAAGGTTCATCTTCTAACTTGATATTACACAAAGTAGAATTTTTATCAACCAACGCCAAAAGCATTTCTGTTGACATATATATACCAGTACTAGAAGGATGATCTTGAATCACTATCGGTACATCCACAGCAGAAGCTAATGCTAAATAGTGATTTGTCACAGCAATATCACTAGGTCTCATAATCTTTGGAGGAGTAATTAATAATGAAGAAGCCCCTAACTCAATCGCTTTATGAGATGCAACTATACAGCCATATGTCGAAGGATGTGAAGTACCTACACATACTGGTATTTGTCCATCAATGACATCAACTACTGTACGAATTACTACATCACGCTCTGAGTCAATTAGTTTGTGCGCTTCACCTAATACTCCCAGTATTGTCACTCCATGCACACCGGACTGCAACATAAATTCAGTCACTGATATTAAACTATCTATATCTATAGTTTCATCATCATTAAAAGGTGTTGGCATAATATTGTATATGCCCGACATATTTTTATCGTACTTATTCATAATATATGAAAATTATTTTTTATAAAAAATATCATCCTGCTCGAATATTCATACAGGATGACAATTGATAGATTTACTTTACTTCAAACAGCTTGGGGAACTACAATTAATATTAGTAACTTCCCCAAGCTGTTTTTTTGTTCTTCTTAAGAAACACTACCTATATATTATATAAGTATTGTCGCTTAGAGATACTCTGTGTATGCTAATTAGCAACCTTGAGATCTCTGAATGTCATCCAACCATCCTTACGAGCATCCCATTCAAAGTCATCATTTATAGCAATTACATTCTGCATCTCATAGAGTACGACATCGCCGCCCCAATCTAGGTAATACTCTTGCCAATCTGCCCATAGATCCAATCTTGCTGCTGAATCAACAGTTGACAAAATCTGAGTACTATTCTCATCCCATTCTGGAATACATTGTCCGTTATTCTTACCTGGCCAATCACATTGGTAGAATAAAGGTGTCATGGCAGGACCACAACCAAGTGTAGTCAACATAATGTCACGGTTAGCACCAGGACCCTGTATTTGCTCAGAGTATGCTGAGTTATCCATAACAGTAAGTTCTACTTCAAATCCAGCAGCTTCAAGCATGACTGCTGCTACTTCGGCAACTTCCTTTTCGTTACCATATTGATTTGTTAGACTCTCGAAGAAGACCTTAGGTTTATTACCAGCATCTGGATCATAACCAGCTTCTACAAGAAGTTTCTTGGCTGCTTCTACATCATACTCGGCATCAGCAGCTGCTTCACCATAATACTTATCTGCAAAACCTTCAGGATAACCTGCACAGATACGTACTAAGTTAGGTACTGCTGCACCTTGTACTGAAGCCAATGTAGTACGATCCAATGCGTGACTTACAGCCTGACGCACTAATGGATCAAGTGTAACTGGCTCATAACCTGGATAAACTTCAGACATAGTTCCTGGTTCGACGTCAGCTCTTAGGTAAAGATGATGCATCCTATTCATTGGTGCTAGGAGCAAATCAATTCCATCTGTAGAAGCTAACTTAACTCGATCTGGCTCTGGAACTTTAGCCATCATATCAACATCACCAGTTATCATTGCTTGTACTTGTGTAGCACTATCTGGAATTACCTGATAGATGATGGTGTCAACATCAGGACGTCCGCCCCAATAATCATCCCAAGCTTCCATTCTATATTTGTCACTCTCAGTGAATTCTACTAACTTATATGGACCAGAACCAACTGGTGTTCTTGCGAACTCTTCTTCACCAACTTCTTCCATATAATCTGGAGGCAATAGCTCACAACCGTTATAACTTACTACATACTCGAAGTAAGCTTCTGGAGCTCCTGTCATAATATCAACAGTTACGTCATCAACAATCTTGACATCACTGATAAATTGCCACTGTGGGTGAACTAAGAAGTCTTCACGTGAACGTACACGATCAAGATTCCATTTTACAGCCTCTGCGTCTAAAGGCTCACCATTATGGAATGTAATTCCTGGGCGCAAATTAAAACGCCAAGTGGTGTCATCTAGAGCTTCCCAGCTTTCAGCTGCTTGACCATGATAACCTGAAAGATCCCAGTTTCTCCATATCAAACACTCATAAATGGTGTTTGTAAGCCAGTGAGTTGAACCATACCAAGTCACTGGAGCATCCATGGTTCTAATAGGACCATTATGTGCATAAGTAAAAGTCATTGGTTCGCGTGCTGGAGCTTCAGCTTCAACTTCAACGTATTCAATAACTTCTTTTTCTACTTCTACTTCTTTAACAACTTCTACTTCCTTCTCTACAACAACTTCTTCTTTTACAACTTGAGTTACAACAACTTCTTTCTCCACCTCAACTACCTGAGGCGAACAAGAAGCAAGTAAAACACCAGTCACTACTAAGAGATATAGTAGAAACTTTGGTGCGGAGTTAAACTTGAGTTTGAAATTCATATTTGTTACTCCTTGTCTCCTTTTATATTTTTTACTAATTTACTTCTGACACCAATTACTACAACTTCACTGGCCATCTTGGAGATGACCCACTAATTATACACGAAAATTCGTCAATAGCCATTTGAATTTCTCCGGTCCTGGTAGTACCCGTTCCACCACCTATATGCGGAGTCAAAATAACATTATCCATCTCTGCTAAAGGACTATCCATTGGCAAAGGCTCATAATCAAAGACATCAAGACCAGCACCTCTAATTTTACCTTGCAAAAGTGCATCAATCAAAGCTTCTTCATCAATCACTCCTCCTCGACAAATATTGACAAGAATAGCATCTTCACGCATTGACTCAAATTCAGACGCACCTATCATCTTTTCGGTAGCAGGGGTATGAGGAACTGCTAGACAAATATAATCTGAACTAGTCAACATATCATTAAGGCTCATAAACTCTAAAGGTATAGATTGCTCAATTGTATCTGATAAGCGTGTACGTTTATGATAGGCAACCTGCATACCCATAACATTAGCTCGTATAGCTAATTCATAACCTATTTCACCCAAACCTACTATCCCTAAACGTTTTCCATGCACTTCATGAACATTTTCATTCTTCATCCAATGAAAAGCCATCTTCCATTGCTCTGACTTTATAGGCCTAATACCTCTATAACGGTAAGCACCACTTGCAACACTATCATGAGATGCAATCAAATCCTTGCTCATAGACAAAATCAACGTCATAGCTAACTCTGCAACACAATTAGGACCTTTTCTCCAAACTGTAGCAAAATCGACACCATTCTCAACGATTGCTCCATAATCAAAATTACTATGGTTTCTACCTAAACTTAATGCTAATTGCAAGTTTGGCAATTTCTTTAATACACTAGCATCAATTTTTTCGTCTTGTGCTATCAGACCTACAACCTCCTCAGACAATAAACTGGCAAACTCTTCACCTTCAGATGCACATATCAAATCATATCCATCCAAATATCCTTGAAGCTCATCACATGCAGGAGCATGTTCACTATCGGCAATCAATATTTTTTTACTCATAATCCTCCATTACTTATCTGTTTCTTTCTAATACAAGTACATCGTTAATTAGCTACAAACTCCTGTGGCTAATTACTTAGACATTTTACTTAACACCTTACTCATGCGTTCAAGACCTTCTTTAAGTTTTGCTTCAGGCTGAAGAAATGTTACACGTACATAATATTTAGAATCTGGTGCAAAAGCACCTCCAGGGTACACAAGCACATGAGCTTCATCTAATATCTTAGCAGCCAACTCTACACTATCAACACCTAGATGAGACACATCACCAAAAATAAATTGGCCGCCTTGAGGCATCCCGTAGCTAATTCCCATAGAATCAAAAGCATCTAACACAACTTTACGACGACGATGATATCGTGCTTTCATATCTTCAAGTGCATCTGGCGGACCAGTTAAAGCCTCAATTCCTGCATATTGTGAAACTACATTTGCTGGACCTGACACAGAAGCCTTCAATAATTTAACCTTGTTAATCAAATGAGCAGGACCAGTAATCCATCCAAGTCTCCAGCCCGTCATTGCATAAGCCTTTGAAAAAGCATTCAACGTCAAAGTCCGATCTTTTCCTGATGCTAACGACTGCGGACTACAATGTACACCTCCATCATAAATAAATTGATCATATATTTCATCTGCAAGTACAACTAAATCATTTTTGGCAGCTATATCCACAAGTGTTTCCATTGTATCAGTAGGAATAACTGATGCGGTAGGATTATTTGGCGATACAAGCAAAACCGAAGTTGATCGATCTGACACAGCTTGCTCAACCAAAGTTGGGTCTACAGCAAAATCGTTTTCCATCACAGTAGGAACACCTACTTTTGCTCCTCCAGCAAAAGCTAATGCATCAAGATAAGTACTATAATTAGGTTCTGGTACTATCATCTCATCTCCTGCAGAAGTCGTTGCAAGAACCATTAACATAATTGCTTCTTGACCACCATTTGTAACCACTACACCATCATTAGGATCTACATCAATGTTGTTAATCTTACTAACCCTATCGCTAATAGCCTGTCGTAGTTCAAACAAACCCTCAACTGGAGATGATCTCAGATCTTTGGTCTTCATAGCTCTATTGGCTGCTTCAACAATATTGGATGGTGTATCAAAATCCGGATCACCACGACCAAGAACAATTGCATCTAACTCTTTAGCTTTAGCAATCAAAGAGTAAAACAACGCTGTACCCGTTAATTTCTTCTTAGTTGTATTTTTATCTTGTTGTGACACTGAAACTATCTCCTTTCCTCCTAGGCAAAATCAATAACTAGGAAGTTTTACAAATAATACTAATTAGATATCAATAGTCTAAATCTGTTTTTTACAAACTAACTAATGCTTCAATTTCATTCTTACTTTTTGAATCATTAAACATCTTTTTCCAACTACCACTTAATTCTAATGCGGCAAATTGTGCAGGTGTACTTGTACAAATACTTAGCACTTGCTTCATTTTAACTATTTTTTCAGCTACATTTAAGGGAGCAGCAATAAAGCCTAAACCTTGTGGCTCTATACCTAAACCAGGCCACAGTTCACCTATAGCAATAATTGATCCATCAGCAGAAGAAACATCAACTTTATACATATTATCGACACTACTAAGCCAAGGACTTAAACCTGTATCAACAACAATATGCTTACCTTGGTCAGTAAACCTATTAACATGAGTACTGAAATCATTCGAATAAATAGCACCAGTGACCCTGGAAGGGTTTTCTAAGAAAATCGTCTGTGAAGCACTCACTACATCAGACTCCAATGCATCCGAACTCAACAACCCTGTTTCTTCATCACATGCAACATTTTCTACATGACATCCTCTTAATGATGCCGCTAAACTAGCACCTGGATTTGCAACTGCAGGAATAGCTATTTGTCCTTCCGGAGAAGTCACAACTTGTGTCGCAAGAAATCGGCTTTCTTGCAAACCTGATGTAATTATAATGTTATCTTTCTCAGCATTTATTACTCCATAACCATTCACCCATTCCGCAGCAGCCTCTCGTACTTCTGGTACACCTGGGACATCCACATAATGTGTTTGTCCAGACTTCAAAGCACTATAAGAAGATGCTATTGATTCACTATCTAAATCTTTATACATATATGACTCAACAATCTCAATACTACCTTTCGAATTTGTCATGTTTTCCTCTCAAATTTACAAAACAAAAGCATATTTGATTCTATAAAAATCGTACTGCTTTTGCTTATATCTATAATATTTTATCGCTCTATCTGTTCAACCAAATCACCTACAATAGCCAACATAGTGCCCTCAGGTAATACAGGCCAAGACGCACCAGCAAACAGTACAACTCCTTTCTTAGTAACCTTTATATCTTCAATAATATGACCTTCAAATGGATGTCGAACCTGCCCCAAACTATCGCCTACTTCGACTGTGGACCCACGCTTATCAGTGTCCATAAAAACAAAACCTCTTTCTCCTGTAGGCATCACAATTGTATGTGCTTCAATCACATCCGTAGCACTTTCCTCAAACTCTACGCTACCTTTCATCATACCTAAAGACTTCATTGAATTCATGACAGCGTTTCTTATACGACTCATATCCTGTTCTCTATAATCTCTCAAACCAGGACCACCACCAATCCAAGCCGATACCACAACTTTCCCATCTTTAGCTGCTTCAAAAGCCATCGACTTGTCCTCAGGCTGATTAATCAATACTTGAGACAAACCAACATCAATAGCCATGCTTCTACTTTTTGTAGTTTCTCCTACATTATATACACCAGCATACCTATGATAACTCCATTGAGAACCAGAATGAATATCTAACAGAGCATCAGCTTTACTAATAACTTCTGAATAATACTTGTGAACCATTTGTTCACTAACAGTCCCTGCCTCTAGTCCTCGACCCAATTCGTTGAGGTTTTTATCATCCCATACAGAATTAATTTGTTCAAATTCAAAACCAGAGGTATTCATTAAAGGCACCAATATCAATGTACCTGACAATTCATTAGCATCAATTTCCTGTACTACTTTTGGTAAAATTAAAGCAGGTTCAATTTCTAGACCACTTAAACCAGCCTGAACTACTAATACTGGCCCATCCGATGAACCCTCTATAACATGCATTGGAATATTAGCTGAAAAACGACTATGCGTTATACCAGTCTCAAAAAAACCAAATGCTTTACTTCCTTTCTTTGCTTCTATAGATCCTATTTTCATCTCACTTCTCCTCAAATTTGTTTAAATCTTACCGCATAATCACAGTCAGACTTAAGTGTATTAACAAAACTCAATTTTTGATCTAAGTAATTAATCAAAATCTACATACATATCAGTAGTACGCCTATCCTCGACTCGATCTATGTTTCCTAAAATACCAACCGAAGTAGCACCAATGGTAGGCCATTCCTGTCCACTAGGAATTACAATACCATCCTCAGGAGCAACCATAGAATCTATCTCTTCTCCAGTGTAAGCATCTACTAATGAAGCGTACACATCTCCTTCTTTCATCTCATCACCAAACCGTCTATGTCGAATGAAAAGGCCATCAACATCCCCCTTCCATATAACGATACCTGCATTGTACACAGTACACAATGGGCCATCTGATTCAAATTCTCCATCAATCATACGCATCGCTTTCATAATATTCCACATACCACGTTCTGCGTCGCTTACATTATCTCGTCCATTTTTGTACCAACCAGTACCACCACCAAACTCAAGTGTGATCTGACATACTCCTGCATCTTCAATTGCTTCCTTTGCAGTACCAGCTCCAAATGTGCCTGGTGGGAAATAACCTGCTTGATCCAAGCCAAAAGCTAAAACAATTTTTCTTCGCTTTAATTCAATTTCAGTAGGATTGTCAGGATCTTTCTCCGCACCAAAAAGCACATAACGCTCATAGGCAGTACGAGCTCCCGCATGAAAATCAATCATAACATCTGCTTTTTTAATAACTTCTTCAAAATAAGTATTAGCTATTTGCTCAGGCACACTTCCTGTCGCAGATCCCGGGAATAGTCTACTGATGTCCGTACTACCTATTCGTATTCCACGTTCGCCAAGTTCAAACCCAACTCTATTTACTACCGGCACTGCAATAACAGTACCTCGAAATGTCTTTGGATCTAGCTTCCCAATCAGATCCAAAATAGCAACTGAACCAATTATCTCACCACCATGTATAGCTCCTTGTACCAATAAAGTTGGTCCAGGCTCTGTACCAGCAAAAACATGTACAGGTATATCAGGCCCTAATCCCGATCTTGATTTAGCAACCTCCAGATATCCAAAAGAATGTTCACCTGGTTTAGCTTCAATGTTTCCTACTTTCATTATAAAACTCTCCTTTCAATAATTTTTCACAAAATATCCCACTAAATTAATCTAACAATAAGATCCTTATTATTATAACAATAGTTAGTCAAATTAGTTACTTTAATTATTTCTATCGACTACGACCAAGATGCTTGTCAAACCACCCTGAAATTCTACGCAAACGCTCAATACGATTACCGGGTCTTCCTCCACGCGACAAACCATGATTCTCGCCTTCAAAAATTACTAACTCAACTTCTCTACCCATCCAACGTAACACTGCAAACAATTGCTCTGCTTGTTCTAATGGACACCTATGATCTTCATCACTATGTACAATCAAAAGCGGTGTATGCATATCTTCCGCATAAGCAACTGGTGACTGACTCCATACCTGCTCTAAATTACCCCAAGGATCATCTCCGGTCTCATTACCAGTACATTCTGGACCAATATCTGATGTTCCAAAAAAGCTAATATTATTGACTATTGAACGTTGAGCAACAGCAGCTGCAAATCTATCAGTATGACCAATGATCCAATTGGTCATGAATCCTCCACAACTACCACCTGTAACCCCCATGCGTTTCTCATCTACATAACCACGTGCAATTAATTCATCAACCCCTATCATAGTCTGTTCATAATCACGGCCACCCTGATCTCCCTCACTAGCTACTGTCCAGGCTTGTCCATAACCAGCCGTAGTACCTATTACATTAAAATAGGCTACTAAATAACCAGAATTCGCTAGACTCTGAAACTCATGATTGAAATCCCAAGAAAACATAGAACAATGTACATATGAGATTAAAGGATACTTGCGATTTTCATCAAATCCAGGAGGCTTCATTAACCAAGCATGCACCTTCTCTCCTTGTCCAGCATCAAACCAATATGTCTCTGGAGTAGCTAGCCAATGATCCCGTAACCATGGATTCAAATCAGTCAAACATGTACTTTTACCCTGATCCCACATATATATATCACCTGGACTAGACGGATTGGCCAATCCATAAGCCACTTTACCATCTATTGCAGGGCTATACTCAAATACTACTTGTTCACCAGAAATCAATGATTCTTTGTTGCCTTTCGTATCTATACGATACAAATTTGTAGCACCTTGCTCTGTCAAAAGAAAATAAATCCAAGGATCTCCATTAGGCCACTTAAGAGTAACATTAGTTAAACTGGGCCTCTGGTCTGCAACACCATAATTACCCACCTCTTGATCCAACCCAGGTGAAAGTTCACGTGCTGTTTGTTGCTCTACATCCACCAAATATGGCACCATGAAAATCCTACGATTAGTAGGTGCTGGATGAGTATGTCCAGCAAAAGCAATGTATTTATCGTCTTCTCCCCAAACAGGGCTGTGACATGCACCAACCCAATCTGGCAGAAGCCTATAAGGTGAACTATCAGGATAATCACAAACAAAAATTTGTCCTTGTCCTAATTCAATGTTTTGCTCACGTGCTACACCAATAAAAGCAAGTTTTTCTCCTTTATTACTCCATTTAGGTTCTACATAATCACATTCACTATTTGTAATCTGACGCAAATTACCAGAATTTAACTCTAATATCCATATCTGCAAAAAACGATCATGGACCCAACCAACTCCATCCTGTTTGTAACGTAAACGCCTAACCACCTTTATAGTAGGTTGAGGAATACCACTACGTGCAGCTCTCTCATCAGGATGATCCATATCAGTCCAACGCACTCCAACTAATTTATCTCCACCAGAGGACCAATCCAAACCAGACAAAGATTCACCATCAACTGAAAATACTTCCTCATCGCCTGTATCAACAGAATAAATATGTACAGCACTATCAAAAGAATCGGTGTCTAAAGATCTCCAAGAATATGCCAAACGACTACCATCTTTACTCCAAGCTATTGATGAAGCTATGCCTACTCCAAAAGTCAAACATTTACCCTCAGCACTGCTTACATTCCTAAGATATACACGAGCAATATAACCATTAGATTCAGCATGTGGTTCTTTAACTGTATAGGCCACCATACGACCATTAGGGCTGATCACAAGTTCATCAGCCCAAGAAAACTTCATTAAATCTTCTGGGATTAATCCTCGCCTTACACTACCATATTTATTATTCTCAGTATTCATAATATATCACCTTAGTAATCTATTTTAATCTTCTGGGTATGCCCAACTATGCTCATGAGGTTGAATCAACTCTATTGTAAAAGTTACTCCATCATCTGGATATACAAAAGCTTCATATCCATCATTTGCATCAAAAATTTTGTCCTGAAAAACAGGTATTGCATTATCCCTTAAGTACTGAACATCTTCTTCAATAGTAGTAGTTTGTAAAGCCAGATGTTCTAATTCCGGACCCCGTTCCTGAAAAAATTTGTTTACACGAGATTCAGAATTCCAATTCTGTACAATATGTAACCAACATTCATTTCCCAACAAAACCCTAGCATCAAGCTGCATACCCTGCCCTTGATCGTCACGGAAATCACGCGCAGGCATATCAAACAACTTCTCAAAATGATCACATGCCACCTGCAAATCATCCACACCTACACCAATATGATGAAGTCTCACAAGACCCATTTTATTACTAATAGGTTCGTCACCTACATCATCTGGATAAACCCAACTAGTATCATGAGGTTGAATCAACTCTATTGTAAATCCAATTGCATCATCTGGATATACAAAAGCCTCATAACCATCATTTGCATCAAAAATTTTGTCTTGAAAAATAGGTATGCCCATATCTCTTATGCGTTTTACATCAGCTTCTATATCATCTGTTTCGAGCGCTATATGCTCTAACCCTTCTCCATGTTTCTCCATAAACTGATAAACTCTTGAATTTGGATCCCAGTTGTGTACAACATGTATCCAACAATCATTACCAAGCAAAATTCTTGAATCATGTTGATAACCCTTACCTTGATCATCACGAAAATCACGAGATGAAAGACCATAAACCTTTTCAAATTTATCTAAAGTGCCTTGGAAATCTCTTACTGCTATACCTATATGCTGTACACGAATAATTGTCATCCTAACAATCTCCTCTATCTTTTTAATATTTTAAATAATATTGTTGAACTGATTCACAACTACAATCTGTTTACAAATAATACCAGACTTTTATATCAAAAACCTATCACAAATTATAAGCTATGATATCATCATAATACTCCTAAATCAAAACTTATATATTAATTGCTCCATGAACACCATAAAATTGCGTAGAAATATTCTCTAAACGCGCCTTAAGTTGTATGGCAAGATATCGTGAATACAATCGCGACTGAGTCAATCCACCACCATGAAACCACAATCCATCCTGGCTAGTAGGTTTCCACATATTACGTAATTCTCCTTCCCATGGACCAGGATCATATTTTGTGCCGGACCCTAATCCCCAACATCGGCCAACCTTAGATGCTATATCTTTTGAAATAAGCTTTTCTACCCAACTATTCATCGATTGATATCCAGTAGCATATACAATCAAATCAGCATTCATTGAAGTACCATCACTCAAAATAATTCCTTCCTGACATATCTTATCCACTGTAACACCGCTGTTCAATTTTATGTCACCATTTACAATCAACTCTGTAGCTCCAACGTCTATATAATATCCTGAACCTCTATACATATACATCATCTCTAAACCAGATCCATCTTGTCCAAATGTCACTAAGAATCCTGCATCAACGAGTCTACTATAATAATCGCTATCATTTTTTGCTATCTCTGACCATTCAGATATCATCTGCTCTCGCATAACCTGATATGGAATGGCAGCACCTTCAACATCTAACTCATTAGTTGTTAATCCAATATCTGCTTTCTTCTGAGTATATTTGCTGCGAGAAAAAAAAGTCTCTGCTCTAACAACCAAAGTCTCTGAGCGTTGTAACATTGTTACATCAGCTCCATTTTCCCAAAGATCCATGCATATATCATGAGCTGAATTATTAGAACCAACTACCACACATTTTTTATTATTGAACTTTTTTCCACTCTGAAAATCACTAGAATGACATATCACTCCTTTAAACAATTGACTTCCTTCTACTTCTGGTATCCTAGGTAATCCTGACAAACCTGTTGCAATAACTAAATGTTTTGGATTGATCTGGATCGTATTACCTTCTCTATTAACAGTAATATTCCACTTTTGCAAATCAGGCAAATATGTAGCTCCAACACATACAGTAGAAGACCAATAGTTTAAATCCATAACTTTCACATACATTTCCAACCAATCTGCCATTTGATCTTTGGACATGTATACTGGCCAATTATCAGGAAACTCTAAATATGGTAAATGATTTTGCCATAATGTATTTCTTAGATACAATGATTCATATCGATTTCGCCAGGAGTCTCCCGGTTTTAAGTTTTTGTCGACTACAATTGTTGGAACATTCATCATCTTAAGTCGAGCTGCCAAAGCTATTCCGCCTTGACCCCCGCCCACAATAACTACATAAGGTTGTACTTCATAACCTAAACAAGACTTCTCTTCCTTACTAATCTCAAACCACGTCTTCCGACCTTTAATAGCTTTATTGACATGTCCGACTGCTCGTCTAGCAAATATAGGTTCTTCATGACCTACAAGCTCCTCAATCACTGTAAAAAATACTGTGCATTTCCCATCTATAAGACTGAGCTTTCCTTTACATTGAGCAACTGATGTAGTAAATACAAACCAACATGATATCAAATTGTCTTCAGTAACAATCTCTCCGACTATTTTCCAATCAAACACTTCAACCCAACCAGAAGTAACTTTTACCATATCTACAATATTTCTTCTTCCCGAAACTGTAATAATGTTCCAAGTAAAAGATACTATATCGCGCCAACAGGCCTTTTGTGCAAACATTTCACCAATCCTCGCATGTTTACGCAATTTAATGTTAGTAAAAAATTCATCTAACCAATTGTTTACTAACATATCTAATGACACAGACATAAATTAATTGTCCTAATCAAAAAAGCCCGCCTTCCGGCGGGCTTTTTTTCTACTCTACTGGTACATCCTTTGCATCCCAATCATCT
>DBHI01000033.1:0-161 GCA_002296125.1 Anaerolineales bacterium UBA832
AGCGACTTCAACGATGTACTTATTATCGATAACTCTTATGCTTTGTGTTTTTTTCTTCATGAATTTTAGACAGATTGAAGGTTACCCAGAACCTCATCCATAGTTTTCTTTGCATCACCAAAAAGCATTTTAGTATTATCTTTAAAGAATAATGGATTTTG
>DBHI01000033.1:509-2980 GCA_002296125.1 Anaerolineales bacterium UBA832
ACACCTGCATAACCAGTAGCCATACCTCTTTTTAAAACCACAGTTGTTTTACCTCTCCAACATTCTAGAACAGGCATTCCAGCAATTGGACTATTTGGGTCCTCTAAAGCTGAGGGGTTAACAATATCGTTTGCACCAATTATTATCGATACATCCACATTATTAAAATCATCATTAACTTCATCCATTTCATATACAATGTCATATGGTACTTTTGCTTCTGCAAGCAGAACGTTCATGTGTCCAGGCATACGACCAGCCACAGGATGAATTGCAAATTCTACATCTACATTTTTCTTCTTTAAAAGTTTTACTATTTCATTAACTGTATGCTGTGCTTGTGAAACAGCCATACCATATCCAGGTATAATCATTACTTTTTTCGAAGTTAGCAATAAATCAGTAAGCTCGTCTGTGTTAATAGATGTAACTTCTCCTTGATCTGTTACGGATGTAGCAACGGGAGCAGAGTCTGTGCCAAACCCACCAGCGATTACAGAAATAAAACTTCTATTCATTGCTTTACACATGATATAGCTAAGTATAGCTCCACTGCTTCCGACTAATGCCCCTACAACAATTAGTAGGTCATTACTCAACATAAAACCTGTTGCTGAAGCTGCCCAACCTGAATACGAATTAAGCATTGATACCACCACTGGCATGTCGGCTCCACCAATAGCCATAACAAGATGTATACCAAAAATTAGAGCTAACAATGTCATTAAAGCAAGTGGATAAATAGCTACCCCAATCTCAGGATCAATGGTAAATTGATATCCCAGATAAATAATAATTAACACAACAAATAGGTTCAAATAATGTCTAGCAGGAAGAATAAGTGGGTTACCACTCATCTTTCCACTCAGCTTTCCAAAGGCAATAATTGATCCTGAGAATGTAATCGCTCCAATGAATATACCAATATATATCTCAATACTGTGTATTGTTTTCTCAACGCCGGATAATTGAATTGTTTGATCTAGAAAGTTTACATAACCAACTAGTACAGCTGCTAATCCTACCAAACTATGAAGTATCGCGACTAATTCAGGCATCTGAGTCATTTGTACCTTTCGTGCAAGAGTTATTCCAACAATAGCGCCAAAAGTCATAAGTGTGAGGATTAAATAATAATTCTTAGTGACATATGGCCCAAGTAAAGTTGCAATTATTGCAACAGTCATACCAATCATGCCATACATATTCCCTTTTCTTGATGATTCTTGATGGCTCAAACCACCAAGTGTTAGGACAAATAATATTGTCGCTCCTATATATAATGCTCGAACTAAATCAAATTCTAATGAAATCATTTCTTAAACATCTCCAACATTCTGCGTGTAACAGCAAACCCACCAAAAATGTTTATACTTGCAATTAAAATTGCTATCGAAGCTAATAAGACTGATATAAAATCATCCGATGATATTTGTGTTAGAGCTCCAATAATAATAATACTGCTTACAGCGTTAGTAACTGACATAAGCGGAGTATGAAGTGATGCAGTTACATTCCACACAACCATATACCCTACAAAACAAGATAAAACGAAAACAGTAAAATGATTCATGAATGATGTTGGAGCCACACTTCCCAATCCTGCAAGGAGTATAAGTGCAATCGATAAGCCTATAAGAGGAAATTTATCTTTTTTGTCTTCGACTGTTTTATGATTGATCTTTTGCTCGCTTTTTTCTGTCATTTTTGGAGCAGCAGATACTTCAATGGCAGGTGGCGGGAAAGTTGTTTGTCCCTCATTAACTACTGTCATTCCACGAATCACATCATCATCCATATTAATTACGATCTCACCATCTTTATTTGGAGTGAGATCGGAAAAGACGTGATAAATGTTAGTCGCGTACAGTTGGCTAGATTGAGCCGGTAAACGTGATGGAAGATCAGTATATCCAATTATTGTAACTCCATTATGAACGACTACATTATCTCTCTGTGTACATTCTGAATTACCACCTTGACTAGCTGCTAGATCAACAATAACACTTCCAGACTTCATTGAAGCAATCATTTCTTTGGTGATAAGTTTCGGTGCTGGCTTTCCGGGAATTAATGCTGTTGTGATAATTATATCAACGTCCTTACACTGCTCTGCAAATAGTTCCAGTTCAGCTTTAATATAATCCTCGCTCATTACTTTTGCGTAGCCACCAGATCCTGACCCATCTTCTTCAATCTCAACAGTAAGGAATTCTGCATTGAGACTTTCAACTTGTTCTTGTACTTCTGGTCTAGTATCAAATGCTCTTACAATTGCGCCTAAACTTACGGCTGTACCAATAGCAGATAGGCCTGCAACACCAGCCCCAATTATCAATACTTTAGCTGGAGGTATCTTTCCTGCAGCAGTAATTTGACCACCAAAAAATCTGCCAAATTTATGAGAAGCTTCTATTACTGCCCTAGAACCTGCCACATTAGCCATCGAACTTAAAGCATCCATTTTTTGT
>DBHI01000032.1 GCA_002296125.1 Anaerolineales bacterium UBA832
TCCCCAATCACTTTTTGACATATTATTAGGTTCACCTAATTGACGTCCTAAAACAATCTCAATATCGTTAATATGAATATCAAAATGATCATTCTGTGCAACAGACAAAGATTCAATAAATTCATCTTTCCATTGATACCAATCCATCTCTGACCACACAGGAATATCTATCTTTAAATCAAGACCTGTACGATTTCCCACACGACCAACAAACTTAGTTAACAAATCTATACTCAGTTTTTCTCCAATATTTTCACAAACATAGTCCTTGACATTGTCATAATCTAATTCTGTTATTTGCGAGCTATCAAAATGAATCTCAACACCAGCCATTTCGTACATAGATTTGACCATTATAGGTATATTTATTACCTGTGATGATTCACGTGCTTCCTGCACAATTCCTTCAAATGACATCTCAGCCAGTTCACATTTTTCACTTACAATTTTGGATATTTGATACTCTAAATTATCTATCTCAGCATTATATGAAATTAACATTCTCTCCAATGCTAGATCTGCAGCATGACGAGCAATTGTCAACATAGCTTGAATGACTGATTCTTTGTCGACAAATTCTTGTTCATCATATAGATTAGTCTGATCTGACAACAAATGACCTAAACCAGGAACTATATTTCCAAGGTGTTCTAACAACAACTCTATACTAAATGAAAAAAATAAATCGTCACTTTCACCTTGTAGAGTAGGCTGAACATTATCCAACCAAGCCAAAAGACGCCACCAACCTTCTTCATCGTCATATGACATATTAACTCTTCTCTGCACTTCCACATTCAACATCTCAACAATATCATCTCTTAAATCATCTTTGCTAAAAATACGATCCCTTTGCTCATAGAACTTAGTACGTTGAACGTTTAATACATCATCATATTCTAAAAGATGTTTTCTTACATCAAAATTCGCACCCTCTACACGTGTCTGTGACTGCTCAATACTTTTATTGACAATTCCATGTTCAATAGGCATTGCTTCATCGATATTTAATCTTTCCATCAACTTTGACACATTCGCACCACCAAATCTGCGCATCAACTCATCTTCAAGAGACAAATAAAATCTGCTAGATCCTGGATCACCTTGCCTAGATGCTCGTCCGCGTAATTGATTATCAATCCGACGTGCCTCATGACGCTCAGAACCAACTACATGTAATCCCCCTAATTTTCTAACCATTTTTTCATCTTCTATATAAGTAGCAAAACTTTCTATTTCATCTCCATAAATCCCATAGTCGTCATCTGATAAAGACTCAAGCAATTCGCTACGTTTCTCATTTGTAATATCTGAAACATCATTACATCCTGATCTCTTCAAAACTCGATTAACATTGGCAAGAGTCTCCTCAGACAACTCGCCACCCAATTTAATATCAACACCTCTTCCTGCCATATTAGTTGCAATAGTTACTGACCCAAGTGCACCCGCCCGTGCAATAATACGTGATTCTTCATCATGCTTTTTAGCATTTAAAACTTGACACGCAATTCCATTTTCTAGAACTTCTATTAATTTATTTTGATATCCCACCTCTATATCCAAAATCTTCAGCAATCTACCCACATTATCTAAAGTAGTAGCATTTAATCTAATGTCCAACTCTTTAGACAGTGAACGCATATGAGTATTCTTCATATCTTCAATAGACAAATTCAAGTCAACCAACTCAGGAACAGCACGACCATCTTCATCACGTTCATATTTTTGAAACCATGCATCCCTTAAAATCAATACTAAGGCTAATTTTTTTAATTCTTGTGCTCTAAAGCGCATTGCCAATCTTTCAGAAGATTCAACCGATGTTGTACCTATTAATAATGGCTGTCCTACCACATTACACACCAAAACCTCACGAGTTAGAGCTCGCAGTTTTGACTCTGCAGTTCTAAATACTAAATCATCATAATCCTTTCTTCTATGTAAAACAGGTGTTTCCAAATCGTTCTGATAAGCAACATAAGAAAATTTCGAACCACTTTCTTTAAAAAATACTTCTGTCAATTCAGGATCCGCCTGAGCACGATAATCTAAATGAGTCGGTATAGGTACAACATCTATGTGGTAAATCTTATCAAATTCTTCAGCTTCAGTGACCGCAGTACCAGACATGCCCGATAATTTAGAATACATTCTAAAATAATTCTGTAAAGTAATAGTTGCGTATGTAACGTTTTCCGCCTGTATAACAACACCTTCTTTAGCTTCTACAGCTTGATGCAACCCATCAGACCATCGACGTCCAGGCATCACCCTACCAGTAAAATCATCTACAATAACTACTCTACCACTTCTGACTAAATAATCTTTGTTGCGTTTAAAAATAAATTCGGCACGTAATGCCTGTTCAAGGTGCGACTGTATTTGAGCCTGCTCCAAAGTAATATCCTCAGGATTGTCAGGATCTCGCAATGTTTTACCCAACAACTCCTCGACTTTATCGTAACCATCATCAGTAATTGAAATAGAACGAGATCGATCATCAATTTCATAATGAACAGATTTCAATTGACGAACTACTTTTGCTAACTCAATATACATTTTAGGATCATCTTGAGCAGGACCAGATATAATTAATGGAGTGCGAGCACTATCTATTAAGACATTATCAACTTCATCAATAATCGCATAATTTAGTTCCCTTTGTCTACGATCTTCCAGTCTATTGGCAATATTATCACGCAAATAATCAAAACCAAATT
>DBHI01000130.1:0-1620 GCA_002296125.1 Anaerolineales bacterium UBA832
TCCTAAATAAAAAAAATTTTAATAAAAATCCATTCATTTATTTATGTGGAAATGTATTTACCAATACCTTGTTAACGGAACTAAAAAATCTTGAAATAAATATTGAGCAAAAGTTTTTGTATAAGACCGTTCAAAGAAAAGGGCTTACAAAAAGAACCACTTTACTTATAGCCAATGAAAAAATAGATTCGGTTATTTTATTTTCTTCCTATACTGCAGAAACATTCATGCAATTGATATCTGATGCCCAATTAACAAAGAAAGCGAAAAAACTAAAGTTTTTTTGTCTAAGTCCTGGTATTTCAAAAGTATTAGAGGAAAAAGGGTTTTTAAATGTTGATCATTGTACTTTCTCCAACCAGCAAGAAATGATCCAAATGATCAAAAACTATAAAAACATTTAAAAACAAGGTATTTAGCGCCTATTGTAAATTCATAATTGAAGTGTGACATTTATGCAAAAATAATCAATTTAGGGCTTTTAAGTGCTTGACTAATTTCCAGATTTTAGTTCAATAGCTGTATAATTTAATTGGATTTTAAACATAGGTTATGAAAATTAGCTTATGAGTATAATGTTTAAATGAATTCAACAGGGGAGAAATTCATGAATAAATTTATAAAGTCAACATTAGCTTTTGTTGCCACTGCAGTGATCTCAGTAGGTTCGCTTCAATCTGTGCAAGCAGAAGCGCTAAATCTTCCAGGATTTTCTGGTTCGATTAATACTACAGTTTCTTCTGGTTTTTCTATGCGTGTTGCTGAACGCGATTGTAGATTGCTACCAGGATATTCATATACAGTTGGTTCAGGACCTGAAGCAGTAGAGGCTGGTGAAGGAGCTAATACTGCTGCGACATTAGCTGGCGTAATTTCTGGGCGAGGTGCTGCTGCTGGAGCGGGTGACACTACAAATCTACTAACTGTTAATCAGGGAAGTGGACAAGGATGTGGACGTCCAACAGCTGATACATATGGAAATACATCTGATGATTTATTTGATAAAGGCAGTGATAATAACAATGATGGAAATGAAAACTTTGATCAAGGGGATATATTCAGTGCAACTCAGAAACTTTATTCAGAAATAACTGGAAGTACTGATAGTGGCATGGGAGTAAATATTTCCTTTATGGGAACATATAACCCTGCCCTTGATATAAATTCTCCTAATTTTAAGCAATTGACTTCTGCAGCAAAAGATGAATTTGAATCAGATCTTGAATTGCTTAATGCTTACTTCACAACATCGCAGGATGTTGGTGACAGTTATTTAGATATTACCGCAGGACGTTTTGTAACGAGTTGGGGTGAGTCTACATTTATTCCTGTTGGTATGAATGGACTTGTAACTAATGCACTTGATTTAGCCACTCTAAGATCCCCTGGGGCTTCAATCAAAGAGGCATTATTACCTACGGAGCAAATTACCTTTACAACTGGTTTAGCAGATGGGTCTTCAATTGAAGCTTACTATCAATTTAGTCATGACCGAGTTGGTTTAGACGTTGCTGGATCATACTTTGGTAGCGAAGTCTTTGGAGAAGGAGCAAAATCCCTTGATGCTTCTGGAACATACGGTAATGAGAGACAATCTCCTACGGCTTGTCCAGCTACAAT
>DBHI01000130.1:1944-4537 GCA_002296125.1 Anaerolineales bacterium UBA832
CCAGCTACAATGACTGTAGGCGCTGGAGCAGCCGCTTCTGGTTTTGCTGTTGGTTCAGGCTTGACATGTAATTCGACTAATATTGCAGCTCAGTCACGAAATGCAACAAACTGGGTGAACCACAATACGACGCAACTGGTAATTGATGGTCTGCAAAAGATGACAGCTCAAGATCTTGCTTGGGCTCAGTTAACAGGTACTGCTCATGAGTTTACAACTGGTCAAGATGGCTTAGGTGGTACTGACTCTGACAGTGCTGGAAACATACAATCATCAAGTGCTGGAACATTTATTACATCAGGTATGACCAATACCACTCATACTACATTAGTTGCTAATGCTTATGACGGTGTGGCTGATGCAAAGTTCAACCAGTCTGCATTGGTGGATATATATCCTAGAAGAACTGGATTGTTTAAAGATCCTAGTAATAGCGGACAGTATGGTATCAGATGGGGTAAATACTTAGATGACGTTGGAACAGGTGTTGATATTGGATTATACTATGCAAATTACCACTCTAAAGTTCCTTACATTCAATTTAGTATGCCAGGCAACATTTTTGCCAATGATATCTTAGGTGCCTATTTGTTAGCATCTGCTGACTGGGCTGGTACTAATTTGAATGCAATAGGTGTGACTACAAACAATGCAGCAAGTTACGATTTAACGTCTGCTGCTGGAGCTAGTGGTGACAATGGTATGGCCGAGCTTCATAGAGCTCTAACCAATGCTGCTTTTAGTAGCGGACTTTGTGATGCTGTTCTTGGAGGAACTTACAGAGCTGCATATGGTTTTGATGGAACCAACACTCGAGGATTTGTTGATGGTGCTTCAATGCAGGCAGCATTCGGTGTTGCTTTAGATGGGGATTATGCTGGTGAGGTTGTCCATGATGATTCACAGTGTGCTGCAGTAGCGGTTGCTACTGGTGCAGCAGCTACAACTGCTTTACTTGGAACGGGTGCTCGTTTATTTGCTGCTGTTTCTCCACTTGGATTTATTGAATATCAAGGCGTGTTTCCTGAAGACAATACAATTTTGGGAGCAAGCTTTAATACCAATATAGGTTCTACAACTGTTCAGGGTGAGCTTGCTTATCGTCCAGACTTTCCTCTTGCAACAAATGCTGGAGATCAAATCCAACAGTTAAACGATAATAATGGTGCAAATGATGCATTGGCTTTGGTTGCTATTGGCGGTGTAGATGCAACTGCAGCAGCAAGTGTTGCTGGTCAAATTACAGTTGTGAATGCCGTGCTAGCAGCAATGGGCGCATCTGCTCCGACATGTTTAGACGGAGATGTTTGTGATGACTATTGGGAAATGGTTACAGATCATCGTCGTTCTACTCTTGGAGCTGTATGGGATGCAAATAATAATCCAACAACTGATTTAACAGCAAGCTATTACTATTCAAAACCTTACATTGAATATGATACTTGGTCTGGAACAGTTGGAACAACTACTTCTTTCCAAGCTTCACATCCAATTACTCAAGGTTTGGGAGCTGATTCGAGTGTTTTCTTAACTGAATTAGGATTTGTTTATGTTGATGGCATGAATGATGCGGCAAATGGTTATGTTGCTCGTAACGGATTTAATGAAGGACCTGGTTCTGGAACTGGTAAGTGTCTAGGTACATTTGGTAGTATTCAAAGTCAAATGGCAGCTATCAATGCAGCGATAGCTCCGAGCTATACAACTTTGGCAACAGCCGGCGCAGCTCTAACAAATGTTGGAACTGGAGTTGTTGATGCATTATTTGGTAACGGAGGTTATTGTGAAGATAACCCTGGAGCAGATGATTTTGCAATGACATACAGATTGCTTGGTTCTGCAACTTATAATAACTTTAACAATACTGCGTGGGCACTAAGTCCATCCGTCGTTGTATCCCATGATTTTTATGGGTATGCACCGTCATCATTGGGTGGATTTGCTGAAGATAACATGACGTTGTCTTTAGGTACTTCTTTGTCAAAAGGAGGAGTGTCAGTTAGTGGATCGTATGTAAACTATATGGACTTAGGTGATAATTATTCGAACTTATCTGCGGATAAGGATTACTTATCAATGTCTGTTTCATACGCATTTTAATATAGGGAGAATAACAAATGAATAAAATGAATATCAAAAACTTACTGATTGCCCTAGTTGCGACTTTTGGATTATCAGTATCGATTGTTCAAGCGGATAGCCCGAAATATTCTATCGATAGCTCTAATGCTTCGGAATATTCAGACATGTTATCTCCTGGACAAATGGCAATGTTTGCTGCTTATCCAGATACATATAGAATGGATGTTTATGGGTCTAGTGGTGAATGTGTAATACCTGCAGATATTGCAGCTATATCACAATCCAATGGAAACATGATTAATGACAATGAAGGTTTTGAAGTTGCGAATGCTGGGCAAATTCCTTTCCCAGATCCTTCACACCCTCAACATTACGTTTGGAACTTTAGAATGAATGCGAGTATGGTTTCAGCTGTATACAGAATTGCAACTTCAGCAAACGTTCAAGCAGATGGATCTATTATTCTTGGACAACAAGAAACGAATGTTACATTCCCAAGAAATCCAAATGC
>DBHI01000132.1 GCA_002296125.1 Anaerolineales bacterium UBA832
TATGGAACCATTCCACAAACTAATTCTTTATATTTTATTGATAATTCATCTAGTACTACTTCATCTGACTCTATAGTATGCGTGCCAGTTACATCAACCTCTAATGATTTTGAAAACTTATTAAGAGCAATCTCTTCTCGATGCGGCATGCATGAATTTAGGTTTAATATAAAAAATACGATAAAAGTTTTGTGAGAAATTCTCATATTTATTCACTAAATAATAAACATTGCACTCTATTAAGTAATATAATATTACTATAAAGACACAAATCAACATAACCTTATAAACCAAAATACTACAGTCACAATTAAATTTTTCCAGACAACCCATCAACTAAACATACAATCAAACAAAAATAAATAATGTCAATAATTTTTTCTTTATATCAATATAAGTACTATAATATTGTTCGAGTTTAATATAAACCTTAATTACAAAATCATCATAATATGACAACGAAAACTGTTTTTCTTGCAATTATCTTTACATGCTCATGTTTCTCAAATATTGAAGAGACTAATACAATTACACCTACACAAAACAACACTAGGGTTTTGAACCCACTTGAAACTAACTAACAATTATGAAACATTTAACTAATAAGATTATTTTGCTGTTTGTTTTAATTATTGCATCTTGTGGCCCATCCGTGCCAGACACTAATACTCCACTATCTGAGTCGGAGAATGCTACCGAGGCATATGCCAAAACAATTAGTATTACAGAGACTATAGTTATGCCAACTGCAGGGTTCGAGAATAAACAAGAATTCTCCCCAGAGCAAACAATAGATGCAATACCCACGAATACATACTCAGTAACAAACACACCACAAGCTACGCATCCTATTGTTATAAATCAGCGAAAAAATATTGACAATAACAAACCAGAATCGGACTACAAAGTTCTTACAGATGAATTTAATGTAATCGTGATTGAAATTCCGCTTGAGTGGGATGATATAGACATTACGCCGCGTGTAACAGACGACGAATTCATTGGTTATTCTATAAGTGCTTCAACTGACCTAACAGACTTCACTCAGACTTGGGATGTGCCTGGAGTAGATTTTCTTGCATCCAGGTGGCTTGCAGAAAACTTTTCTAGCACTACAGATCTTCTTGATACTTTGGTTAATGACTTTACAGAAGACGGATGTATGATAATTGAACGGATCGATTATGATGACGGATTGTACGCGGGCCATTTAGACGAATGGAAATGTAATGAACAGAGCGAACAAGGCAGACACATCTCATTAGCTGTGACACCTACATATGACGATGCATCAGATTACATGATCTTATTAGGCATTCAACTCGTTAATGATGACGACTGGAGTACAGTCGAAAGAATTTTTGATACTTTTACGGTAATAGATGATATACCTGTTGAATCTCCAAACACATTGATTGATGGTTTTGACATAGAGTCTACTAATACACCGGAAAACCAACAACTCACCAATGATCCTGATGACGCAAGCACATGGACTATTCTAGTCTATATGATGGGTGATACTGACCTTGAATTCTTCGCGGGTACAGATCTAGAAGAAATGCTCTCAATCGATGCATCTAACGGACTCAATCTAGTAGTACTAGCTGACAGATCACCTCTAGACGAAGAATTTCTTCCAGGTTACACCAATGAAGATTTTGTTGGACTTGGAAACTGGGATGACACCAAAATGCTGTTATTTGGCGATAAGGAAGTATCCATCTTGCCACCTTTGAAATCAGTTGAACAGGGTCTAAACATGGGTGATGCCGATACACTGGCAAATTTCATAGAATTTGGTTTATCTAATTTTCCTGCAGACAGAACTGGCCTAATTTTCTGGGACCATGGAGCAGGATGGCCAGGAATGGGACCTGACGAATTTGAAGACGGTATTCCATTTTTAGATGCCAGCGGAGAATATATTGCCGGAGACATCCTTGACTTATTGGAAATCCAGACCGGGATAACATCTGGCTTATCCAGCGTCGCTGTAGAGAAACTAGACCTTATTGGCTTCGACGCCTGCCTGATGGCTACATATGAGGTTGCCGCAGCAATGGCTAACCTAGCAGACTTTATGGTCGCCTCAGAGGAATTAGAACCCGGACACGGTTGGGATTACCAATCACTAGAGATTCTCAATGGAACAAGTGATGTCACAGCAGAAGAATTAGGTTCCCACATCGCCAAAGGATTTCAATCGCAAGCACAAAGTTTTGATACTGACGAAAACATCACTCTTTCTATATTAGATTTAACCGTATTTGACGAATTTCAGAATTCAATATCTAATCTGCTTGAACCATTGCTTTCTGACCCAATACCTGCCGCGCCTTCTGTATCACGATCACTTAATATAGCATCTCGTTTCGGTAGTAGCCCTAACCCTGATCAAGATTCACACATTGTAGATCTCGGTAATTTTGTAGAGGAACTGGCCGGCATTGGTGTAGACAGTGAGATAGAACAGACCTTAAATGCTCTAAACAAATTAGTCGTCAACAAGGTTGCAGGCATTGCTTCGAAGCGCGCTTCGGGACTGTCAGTATATTTTCCGCAAACAATTGACTATTTGGACGTAAATTATTTATCTTTGGACGTAGTTCCGAATTGGAAAGAATTCTTGGAGACATTTTTGGAAGTTGGTCAGGCAATCCCCGAAATGTCTAGAGCAAAGCTAGATCAGGAAGTAACGTCAACAGAATATTACATTGATGGCGATGGCCTAACCATAACCGCCAGCATTGGCTCATTATCTCAAGATACTATCACTGAAGCAATTCTCTATTATGGGGTCATAAATACCGCAGATGACATGTTGTATTTTGTTGGTGAGGAACCTGGCTGGATCAATGATGACGGAACAGTGACTGCATTTTATGACTTATCGATACTAACTATGAGCGATGGCTTTGACACATCTTATGCATACACATACCTCAGTGTGGATGAAGACGAGAATCTGTACTTCTTTGACATACCACTAGGATACATGCCATCTGATGAATTAGAGAATGACGATGCACCTATCCATGATGTTGAATTAAGCCTGGTTATAGATGGGGATACCAGCGAAATTCTCAGCGCAGTATACTACGAAGTTGATGAGTCAGGTCAGTGGGGAGAACTGATGGCCGATCCTGAAGGAGCTATCTTCCCAATACTTCAAATGGAGAATGATGACGGCTCTCTAGAATGGGTTTCACCCTCCGACAGCATGTGGCTATACGCTGATCTTGACGAACTAACGTACTCCTTTGAACCACTCCAAGAAGGGGTTGCTGTTATAGCTGACTTATACGTTTATGATTATGGCGGAAACTCAGATTACATCACTATTGAAACTACTGTTCCAGATCATAATACTATAAATTAACATGAATTTCTATATTAATAGTATGATATTGATATTATGAAAATTCAAATTTATGGTCACGACAGTCCAGAAGATGCTCTAGCAAGCTCTCAATTAGGCGTCGACTTTATAGGTGTAGCTACAGGAGAGCTTGGCCACCTCCCTAATGAAGTTTCATACGAAAGATGCAAATTAATATTTTCAGCAATTCCCCAAAATAGCAACACCAGTACTATTGCACTCACAATATCTGATGAAATTAGCGAAATAATCGAAATCGTTAAGATGGTAAAACCAGATGTAATACATTTGTCCGGACAAATTCATAATATGCCAGTTGCAAAAGTATCTCAATTGAAACAAACTATCCCAATTACTAAAATCATGCAAGCAATTCCAGTCACTGACTTCAGCTCAATTAAGTTAGCGCTAAAATATCAACACGTATGTGACTACATCATCCTTGATACCAATATCAAGTCAGATTCAGGAGACATTGGAGCCACCGGGCAAACCCATGACTGGAACGTAAGTCGTGAAATAGTGAAAGCTGTTAATATACCCATAATACTTGCTGGGGGCCTAGGTCCTAATAATGTATCGAAAGCCATCAACGAAGTAAGACCCTGGTGCGTAGATTCTTTTACACACACAAACAAACCAAATACATATGTTAACGACTTCGATAAAGTCAAGAGCTTTATTGAAGCTGCAAGAACCTAGCACACTCATCTAGTTAATAAAACTATAAACAATGACTAATCATCAATCTGTCGATTTGTACGGTGTCTTTGCACAATAAAAACACCTAACAAAACCATAGCCCCACCCATATACTGAGTTGTATTGAGATATTCATCCAAAAATAGATGAGCCAAGACGCCAGTGATTACAGCTTGTAATAACAATATTGGTGAAACCGTAGAAGCCGGCAATTTGCCTAAAGACTGTGTTACACACAACCATCCTCCAACCTGAATTACAGCTCCATATACAAAACAAATAATATATGTCAACATAGAGTATCCAGTAAAAGGTTGCCCAAGTATCATAGCAATCAATCCTGTAGTAATACTGGCGCTAGCAAAAGCAACAAAAAGAAAACAAAAAGGGTCCATACTCTCTCTAGCTTTCTGACCAACAAGAAAAAAACCAGCATAAAATACAGCAGCCATTAAACCATAAAAAGAATCTACACTATCAACAATATTACTTAATTGATCCACACCTACTAACATAAGAACTCCAAGCATTGCCACTACCAAACCAGACCAAAAATAAATACTTAAACTTTCATTGAAAAATAAAATTGCGCCCAGTCCAACCCAGATTGGAGCAGTATTTGCTAATACAGTTGGCACAGTAGCGCCACTCAAATTGACTCCTATAGCATGCAAACCCACATCAACACCATAAAACATACCCGCTAATATTGCCACGCGTATTCTATTAACAGAAATATGAATTTTCTTCTTTTTAGACATTCCGAAAAGAAATATCAACAAAACTAAAGAAGCAACTGAATTCCTATAAAATGTGATAATCAATCCAGGTGCATTCGCCCAATGAATAAACAGTGCTCCCCACGCAAGCACAAATAAACCAATAGATAAAATAAAAAAAGAGTCTAAGTTTTTATGTATTTTCATTAATAAGATTCTAACAATAATTACCAGTCCATTCAATGTTTATAACAATTCAGATTTTGTATCGTAGCCATTTGACAGTATATAATATCAAAAAAACATGATGGATTTATTATGAGATTGAAACATAAAGTCATATTAGTAACAGGAGCAGGCAGAGGTTTAGGATCTGGAATAGCATTAGGACTCATATCCGAAGGATCACATGTCATAATCTTAGATATAAACGCAGAAGAAATGTCACAAACAACCGAAGAAATTAATCGTACTGGAAATGAAGTGATGTCAATAGTTGCTGATGTCAGCAACTATACATCTATGACCAACGCAATAAACCAAATAAGAGACAAATGGAATAGACTCGATGCAGTAATATGTAACGCAGCTACTATGCCACTTATACCGTTTAAAAACACATCACCCGAAATCTGGGGCAGCATATTAGGCACTAATCTAACAGGTGTTTACAATACCATCAAAGCTTCATGGCAACTACTTAAGCAAAACAATGGCGGTCACTACATATCTATAGCCAGCAGAGCAAGTTTACTAGGTTTTGAAAACGAAGTAGCTTACTGTGCATCCAAACATGGACTAGAAGGATTAACAAAAGCCCTTGCAATGGAATTCGAACAATACAACATAGCTATAAATACAATGGGTCCAGGAAAAACCATCAAGCCGACATCCATGACTAGAGAACAGGCTAAAACTATCAAGGAGTCACAAAAAACAAAATGGATCAACCCAGTACTTTTGGCCCCAGCATTTACATGGCTATTATCCCAACCTCCTAAAAACCATACGGGATTACGATTTGATGCAGGTCCAATAGTGGACACAATCAACAAAGAAGGCTATGATTTTGTTTTTACTCCAGAAAAAACAACCTTATATACACATGACTTAATCAATAGAATACAACAACGCCACCAATGGTCAATCCACAGAACAAATCAACAACAAATCACTAATTAAATATTTTCTTTTAATATAAAGAAGATACGGATTTTACCGTACCTTCTTTATATTATTTTAACGGTTCTACCTAACAATTATTGATTCAAATCAATAATTGTTCAAATTTATATTTGTTTATGCGTCCAATTCAACGGTGATAATCTAACTCCACCATTCTGTGTAACAAGATAATTGTCTGATACAAGAAAAGCTCGATCACCCTTAAGTCGAGTACTAGGATGGAAAGAAATTACCATATTTGTCCTTAATAATTCGCTTGGAGTAAACCATGATGATGGACCATCACTTTCATCCAATCCAATTGAATGACAATTAGGAGTATGCTTTCCGGGAGGAGCTCCTGATGGCAATTCTTCAGTTGCTACCTCAAATCCTAAATCCTCCCACGTTTTATTACTTACTTCAGATATTCGCCCAATAGGATTGCCATCTCGCAACTCATAAGCACACGCCTCAATCACTTTTTCATGGGCATCAATTTGTGCCTTAAGTTCAGCATCTAACGGCTCAAAAGTATAAAATGCAGTCATCTCAATCCAATAACCCAATTCACTTGCATAAACCAGTTCAAATAATATCTTATCGTCTTGAGTAAATTCTCTATCCACAACAGTCGGAATTGTATAAGGACGCAAATCTAAAGAATACTTAGACCTTCCCCATATCATCCCATTTGCTCTGAGATGTTCTTCAGCTGCACTAGCTGCCTCCCATGCCCTGACACCTGGTCTAGCAACTTCCTCAAATATATCAAAAGCCTCTTTAGTCATACGTCCTAAATCATAAAAATGTTCAATTTCAAAGTGTGATTTAATAGAACGCATAGCATCCAATTCTTTTGTAATATCAACAAATTCACGTCCATCAAGCTCACTTTTAGCTCTTTCCATATCTCCTACAGTCCAATGGGTAGGAATATGTTCTATACCAACTTTTTTCAACTTAGTTGTCGCTCCAGCAACTATCTCCAATACACGCCCATATGTATCAGGATCAGGATTTTCTACCCATGAGGTAGTAGCTTCTTGCCTATTCCATTCAGCACCATAAGACGACCATATCAACAATGCAGGCTCAGGATCATCTGCAGTTATTACTACCCAAGCAGGACCCGCCCATAAATTAAGATTAGTAAAATATTGAGCCATACCCATCATTCCTGGAGCACCACGCGCTGGAATCAATATAGCTCCCAATCCTTTTTCTTCCATCAATGCTTTTGCTGCATCAACCCTCCTAGCTACATCCTGTTCCAATGCAAATCTTCTTAGCATATTTTCCTCCTTTCATTTTTAGAACTTCAACACAAATACAATGATCTTATCACTAAAATTTATAAAATCATCCAATTTCATTTGGAAAATTTATACTCTGTTCTTCTGCTAATAGTAGCAATTTTTCCACACTACGTTCATCTATTGGTACACCATTTTCATTTGAATCTCTTTCAGTCAAGAATTCTAATTCTCCAGGAAGATAAACTGATCTTCCTTCTATAGGCTTAGCTGCCCTTATTTCGTTTACCAACTTCTCAAGTCTTACTTGAAACTTATCTCTAGACATAAAAAATTCTGGATTAAAAGCCATAATCATATGACCCACATCATGATTAGTATCATCCTGAAAACATTCAACACCAAATAGTGACCCACTCATAACTCCACATAGAACATCTGTAAACAATGCTAATCCATAACCCTTGAATTCACCTATAGGATATTGAGTTCCTGTAGAAGCACTACCGTCATCGTTAAGAAAGTCCGCTGGATTAGTACTTTTGGCACCATCAGCAGTTAGCATCCAATTATCAGGAACATCCTGGCCCTCTCTAAAAGCCCACATAACCATTCCTTGTCCAGATTGAGTAAGAGCCATATCTAACAAGATTGGATCTGCACCTTCTCTCGGAATTCCAATTCCCCAAGGGCTAGTAGCCAGTACAGGTTCTGTAGCACCCCAAGGAGCCATTTCTGCCCTAGCATTAGTCATTACATAACCAACCATACCTGATTTAGTGATTGTCTCTGCATGATATCCAGCCTGACCAAAATGATTGCTATGCTTAACTGTAACTACTCCAACTCCAACATTTTTAGCTTTCTCGACAGCTAGAGATGAAGCCCTGTGTCCAACAACATAACCGAATCCTTTGTGTCCGTCAACCAATGCTGCTGCTGGAGAATCTTCAAGAATTTCAAAGTCAGCGTTACAGTTGATTCCACCATTACCAAGCTGCAGAGTAAGTCTAAACAATTTTTCCAACCCCTGGCCCTTACCAGGATGCCAACGACTTGCTGCAGCAACAACACCTGCAGAAGTTATACGTGCTTCTTCTTCAGAAGCACCCAAAGCAACAAGATACTTTTCACAAAAATCGTTTAAGTCCTTGCGATTGTAACGACGAACTGGAATATCATAATTATACATAATTAACTAGCATCCTCCTATATATTTCTTGCTGAATAAACCAACGTGGTAATACAAACAAATTGTACCAGAAATCTCAAATTAGAAATAGTCTATCCACACTACAATAATTCTTTAAGTACCATTAAAACAAAATCAATTTGTTTTTTACTCATTTCAGGATTAATAGGCAAAGCAAGTAGTTCATCAGCAATCCTTTCAGTAACCGGCAAATTCGAACACCCAATCAATTGATTCTTATATACTTCTTGCTTATGCATTGCTGGAACATAATGAGTACCTGTTTCAATACCTCTTTTCCTCATCTCCACATTCAATTCATCACGATTAGAGGTCAATATTACATAACTAGAAAATGAAGGGTTAGCATAATCACTAAAGCTAGGCAACTTGACATCCTTATTGCACAAAGCATCATAATATTTTGAAGCAATCATTCTACGCTTTTCAGTCCATTCCTCCAAATAAGGCAATTTAGATAGAACAATCACAGCTTGCAATGGATCCATTGGTAAATTAAATCCTTCAACAACATGTTCATCAGACAAAGGTGGATTCCGACTATCATCAAATTCTCTACCATAACCTCGAAACAAACTTACTTTCTCTGCCAATTCATAATTGTTAGTAAACACCATGCCAGCATTACCACTCGACGAGAGCGGCTTAGCAGCTGCCAGACTAACAGTAGTTAAATCAGCATAATATCCAACATGGTGATTATCATATTTTGCGCCAATTGCCAAAGCAGCATCTTCAACTATCATCAATCCTCGATCATCAGCAATTCTACGTAATGCAATACAATCTGATGGATGACCATATAAATCAACAGGTATTATCACTTTTGTACGCTCTGTAATTGCAGATTCAACCTTTTCCACATCAATTGTGTAGTCGTTTTCCAATATATCTACTAAAACTATAGTGGCTCCTATGATAGATATAGCAGCAGTAGTAGAAATATCTGAGTTACCCACTGTAATAACTTCGTCTCCGAGACCCACATTACAAGCTCGTAGTGAAAGTATTAATCCAGCAGTAGCAGATTGTACTGCTATAGCATGATTCATTCCTATAGTAGAAGCAAATTTGGCTTCCAGTGGTTTAAATTCAGCATTTCCCGGAACATAAGGATTAAACATAACATTCTCAATACCCCTAATAATTTTGTTTCTTAATTTTTTATTAGTGGAATACCCTTGTGCTCTTGGAACAATCCACTGCTCCTTATTTGATGTCATAATAATTTACCTATATTAAAACCGATTAGATAGAATTAATAAGTTTATTCAGATCACTTCATTACATCAATTCTTGCATCATCTTTTGCCGACTGTATTATCGCCTCTACGATGGAGGCAGAATGTACTCCATCGTATGCTGATGAGCAAGGTTCCCTATCATCTATTATAGAATTTACCACATCCAGAGCTTGGGAAACAAATTGATTATCATGTACTACGTTCTTGACATAACTAGAGTATTCTGTCCGTACTTCTAAACTCTTACCCAATTTTATGTTCATCAACCCCTCAGAACCCGATATTACAGTATTTATAAAAGGACTCTCTACATTAACATTTGGTTGATAACCAACAACTGTACCAATAGCTCCGCTTTCAAACATTAGGTTAACTACTACTCCATGTATAGAGCCTTCGTAAAGACCACTCATATTTGTGTTAGCATATACACTAGTGACTCTGGAATCAGCTAACCATCCCTGCCAATCTATCCTATGAATTGCGCTATAACCCAAAACACCTAATCCACCTTCGGATCCTTTCCATAGCCACTCTGGCAGTTTCTCTCCACCTGACAACCAAAAGGTGTCTGTCATATAAACTATTTCACCACAATCAAAGTTCCTTAAATGCCTATATGCGTCTTGCATTTCAGATCTATGACGATGGGCAAATCCAACTGCACATTTGAGATTTTTTCCTGTAGCTAGCGCTGCTATCTCTTTTGCTTGAGCCAAACTAGAAGCTAATGGCTTCTCAACCAACAAAGATGTTCCATGATGCAATCCATCAATAGCTAACTGATGGTGAGTAACATGAGGCGTCGCTATAACAAATAAATCAATGCCTGATTCTAGCAAATCCAAGTAGTCACTAAATACTGCAACACTATATTTACTACCAATTCTTTTTGCCAAATCTAAGTCTTTGTCACAAACACCTACAACCTTAGCGATTGAACCCAATAAACTAAATGCATCTACATGTTTTTGTCCAGCCATACCACATCCTGCAATACCTATCCGAACAGTAGCCATCTATATACACTCCCATCTTTTCCATATCACTTCAGCAATATAGTTAATTAATAAACAGAACGCCATTATGTAGCAATATTTTATAACAAGCTTACCTTTAAATCAGCTGATTCTCGATCAATAACCTGGACAACATCACCAAGTATACCTACTGATGTATTACCTATAGTAGGCCATTCTTGACCACTTGGAATAACAATACCCTTACGCTCTGTTTTTAGCTCTGCAATCAATTCTCCAGTATATGGATTCATCAACTTTCCGTATGTACCTTTAGCTTCTACTTCTTCACCAAATTTTGCATTACGTACAAATAAACCATCTTCATTGGACTTCCAAACCACATTACCTGCATCATATACATCACAATATCGCTGCCTATATATTGGAGGTTCACTCACCATATCAAGCGACCATAATATGTTAAGAATACCCTGTTCTGCGTCCCTAATATCACGACGATTATTAACATACCATCCAGTACCTCCACTCAACTCTGGTGTTAAGTGGATAATATTATTATCAATTAGAACATCGGATTGATTTTCAGCAAATGTGCCAGGAGGGAAATAAGCAACAGCACTCAGCCCAAATACAACAGCAAGACTCAAACGATTCATCTCCATGTTATTCCACTGATTTTCATTCTGTGGTGCATCTATCAATATATAACGTTCATACGCAGTTCGACCTCCCTGATGAAAATCAAGCAGTACATCAGCTTGCATAACAATATTCCTAAAATAGTGGTAAGAAATTTGTTCAGTAATAGATCCATCAATATTACCAGGAAAACTAGCCAAAATATCCTTACCATCTGCAGGAGACAACCTAACTCCCATTTCAAAACCTAACACATTTAAGACAGGAACAGCTATAACAGTACCAGAAAGCTGTTCTGGATCGATATTTTCCAATAAATTAAGTATACCAATACTCCCCGCTATTTCATTACCATGAGCCGCTCCTTGAACTAAAACTGTTGGTCCAGGTTCAACACCCGAAACAACATGAATCGGTAATTTAATTTCAGTCATGGCACGCGTAACACCTACTTTCAAATACCCAAAATTTCTAGCCCCATTGTATGGTGGCAGTCCAGATTCACCTATCTGAGCTATCAATTCGTCGTTTCTCACTATAGTATTCATGGTAACAAATTATCAACTGTTCTTTCTACTATACCAAAGAAACAACACCATTCTCCTTCCAATACTGAAGCGCGTGATCGCAAACCAAATACTACTCCATCTTGTGGTGCTTTCACTACTCCACTTACATTACCATATACATCATACACCTTACCTAACTCCGTACCCTTCGAAAGCATTGTCTCAAACTGAACATCAGGTGACCCCACCCACATGCCTGATGCAGGTGCTAACAAAGCCTGTTGATATCCTTGCATCCATTCACTGGCATAAGATGCATCACCTTCAATCATGTCGTAATGTTTCATCACATTCAAATAACTGTCTCGTAAATCCTTAGCTATCTCATCAAAATCAGTCGTTAATAACCTACAATTGCCTCCTAATTCTGCTGTTATACCACCTTTACCCAAATTTCCTATCATTGAGCTTGGATTACCACCACCTGATGGACTAGGAAAAACTAGTGGCCATTGTGGACCCATAGCTGCAGCAAGCTCCATGCTCTGAGCATTATCAGTAGCAAATATCATATGAGCCAAATATGAATGTTCGCCACCTGAATGAAGTGCAATTTGCAGATCACAAACATCTTTCATAGCATTCCAATGAGCATCAGCTATACGCTCAGTAGGATATCCATCTGCTTTACCAGGATATACTCGATTTAAATCATATGCAAACGTATCTAATGGATTTCCACGATTACCAGCTGCAAATGCACCAACATTCATTACGGGTACAGCTACTACAGTACCCGATAATTCTTCTGGATTGATTTTATCTAATGCCATAAATATAGAATAAGGACCTTCAGGTTCATCACCATGAGTAGCTCCGTTTAACCATAAAATTGGTCCATCATTTTTGCCTCTAACTACAATAATAGGTATTCTTTCTTTTTCACCAAAAACATTTGTATTAGTTTCAATAGCACCATTTGCTCTTTCACCTGGCCCAACAGAAACTGTACCTATAGTTAATTTACTAGACATAATATCTCCTTAATATTTTCAATTT